>DATGKG010000532.1:0-7011 GCA_035294805.1 Binataceae bacterium (SeqCode)
CAGCGCGCTCCAATACTCGAAGCGATCGAGATCTCGAAAAGCTACGGCGCGCGACTCGCGCTCGACAACGTCAGTCTTGCGGTGCGGCCCGGCGAAGTTGCGGGATTGCTCGGCCCCAACGGCGCGGGCAAAACCACCACGCTGTCGATTCTATCCACCCTGGTGCGCCCCGATCGGGGCCGCGTGCTTATCGATGGCAAGCCGGCGAAATCCGATCCGCGCCGCCTGGGGCGGATGCTCGGACTGGTACCGCAAACGCTCGCGCTCTATCCGACCTTGAGCGCAGTGCAAAACGTATGGCACTTCGCGCGGATGCAGGGCGTGTCGAGCGCCGACGCGAGCATCGCGTGCGCGCGCGTGCTCGAGGAAGTCGGACTGAGCGAACGCGCCGCCGACCCGATGCACACGTTTTCGGGCGGAATGAAGCGGCGGCTCAACCTCGCATGCGGCATCGTGCATCGGCCCGCGGTGCTGATGCTCGACGAGCCGACGGTCGGCGTTGACCTCCAGTCGCGCGAGCAAATTCTCACGCTGGTGCGCCGACGTGCTGACGCGGGCGCGGCGGTGATTTACAGCACCCACTACATGGAGGAGGCGGAGCGCATTTGCGATCGGGTGCTGCTCATCGATAGCGGCAGATTGATCGCGGACGGCACTATCGAGAAGCTGGTCGCGCTCGGCGGCGGACGCCCGCGCCTGGAGCTGACCTATCGTGGGCAGTTGCCCAATGGATGGAGCGCGAAGTTCGCCGACGTTCACGAAATCGCGAATTTTGGCGGCGAAGGACATCTCGCGCTGGAGATGCCGTCGCTCACACAGGTGCCGGAGGTGCTGCAACAACTGCGCGCCTCGGATGTCAACGTGCTCGACTTCAGCGTGCATAGCCCGAATCTCGCCGACGCGTTCATCGCGCTGACCGGGCGCAGCCTGCGCGACAACGTGTAGCGGACCTGCGATGCTGCGCGCGATCCGGCTCACCATCGCCAACGAGGCGCGGCTGCTCATCAAGGATCCCATCGTGCTGTTCATGCTGCTGTTCGCGCCGGTGGTGATCATCGCGGTCGCGGGCTACTCGCTGGGCGCGTTGTACGGCGGCGCGGATGCTACGTTTCGGCTACCCGTGGTGAATGAGGATCGTGGCGCGGTCGCCGACGGCATCATCGATGCGCTGCGTCATCAGCGATCGATCAGCATCGAGTTGTTCGACGATTCCGATCAGGCGCGACGCGCCGTGAACTATCGCGATCGCACGCCGATCGCGATCGACATACCGCCGGGCACTACCGCGGCGGTCGAGGCGGGCCGCGATCCGAAGCTGATACTTTTTATAGACCCAGTCCGCCGGATCGAGGCCGACGCGATCGAGCTTCACATCGACGAGTTGTGCCGCGGGGTCGGCGAGCGGGCGCGCGCCGCGGCGCAAAAACGCATCGACGATGCCTTCGCGGAGCTCCGCACGAACCTGCATCGGCTCGCGGAGGAGATCGCGGGCGAGCAGGAGCATCTGCGGACACAAACGAGGAGCACTCAAGCTGCGATCGAGGGATCGATACGCGCGCAGATCGAAGCCGCCATGAAAAGGACGGAAGATGCGGCCGCCACGACCATACGGACTCGTCAGGATGAAGCGTGGCGCGACGTGCAACATCAGCTCGCCGCGCGCGAGGCGATTTTGCGCAGGATTCAGGACTACCTCGCGCGGTTGCAGGAAAGTCAGCGCGCGTTCGAGGCATGGCTCGCGAAGCTGAGAACGCTCGCGGGCAGCCACGCATCGGACATCCCGCCGCCTCCATCGTTTCCCACGCCGCCTTCCGAAGAGGATCTCGCGCTGCTCGCCAGGCCGATCACACCGCCGAAGCTCGACGCGACCTTGCCGACGCCATCCGGCGATGCATTCGCGATCAAGATTCCCAAACCGCCCGCGATGAGCGATACGAATCTCACCACCGAACTCGACCATCTCGAAGCGGCGCACGCACCGACGTTGCCCGGCAATCTGACATTCATCGAACGGTCCGCCCTCGAAGGCGAACCGACGATCGTCAACGCATTCGATCAGTATGTGCCGGGCTTCGGCATCACGTTTCTGCTCATCGGCATGATGCTCGGCATCGCGCTGACTCTGTTCGATGAGCGCGAGTGGGGCACGCTGCGGCGTCTGCGCGTGAGCGGCGCGCCACTGTCGGGCCTGCTGCTCGGCAAACTGATCGCGCGCTTCCTCGTCGGCATCGCGCAGATGGTGTTGCTGTTCGCGGTGGGACGGGCACTATTCGGCATCGAGCTCGGGCGCTATCCGCTGGCACTGCTTATTCCGACCGTCGGCATTTCATTCGCGTCAGCAGCGCTAGGTTTGCTGATCGCATCGATCGCGCGCGCGCATGATTCGGTGATGCCGTTCGGGGTCACGTTAAGCATGGCTATCGCGGCGATTGGCGGATGCTGGTGGCCTCTCGATTTCGAACCTCCGTGGATGCGCGCGATAGCACTCTTTGCGCCGACGACCTGGACGATGCAGGCCTTCAACGACTTGATGATCCGCCATCAGCCGCCGTGGGTAGTGCTACGACCGTTCGCCGCGACGATAGGTCTAGGACTAGTGTTCCTGGTGGCAGGGCTTGTACGCTTCGCTATGCTCGAAGACTAAGACCTACGCATCGGTCCATTTCCAGTTCGCGATTTCCGGAATGTCTTCCAGATGCTCCACTATATACTTACGATGGCGCTCCAAGGATTCCTGGCATAGCTGGATAAGCTGACCTGAGCCGGGAATCGTCGACGCCCGCCGTAAGGCCTCAAGGCATAGATGGAAGCGGCTGGTCTTGTTCAGCACCACCATGTCGAATGGCGTGGTAGTAGTGCCTTCTTCGATGTAGCCGCGCACGTGGAAGCGTTGTGCGTTGGTCCTGCCGTGAAGGATCTCGTGGACCGCGCGGGGATAGCCATGGAAGGCGAAGACGACATCTGTGGTGCCGGTGAAGAGACTTATAAAGGTCTCCTCATCCATACCGTGCGGATGCACATCGGGCGGCCATAGCTTCATAAGATCGACGACATTGACAACGCGCACTTTCATCGCAGGGAGATGCTTGCGCAATAGCCATGCTGCCGCGAGGGTCTCCATGGTAGATACATCGCCGGCGCAGCATAAGACTATGTCTGGCTTGCCATGCTGATCGTTGCTTGCCCAGTCCCATCGCGAGGCGCCCCGCGAGCAGTGCTCGCGCGCGTCGTCGATGTTGAGATACTGCAAGTGCGGCTGCTTATCGATGACTATAAGGTTGATGTAGTTATGACTGCGCAGACAGTGATCGGCGACCGAAAGTAGGCAGTTAGCATCGGGAGGCAGGTATATGCGAGTTATGATTCCCTGCTTGGTAAGAATGCTATCGATAAATCCCGGTCCTTGATGACTGAAGCCATTGTGATCGTTGCGCCAGCAGGTCGAAGTAAGAAGATAATTAAGCGATGGAACGGGCTTGCGCCACGGCAGTTCGGTCGCGCATGTCTTAAGCCACTTGGCGTGTTGCGATGTCATCGAATCGACGATCATCGTAAAGGCTTCATAGCTCGCAAACACGCCGTACCGTCCCGTAAGCGTGTAGCCTTCCAGCCATCCCTCCTGATTGTGCTCCGATAACACCTCCATCACGCGGCCATCGTGCGAAACGTGATCGTCGTAAGGATAGATGGTGCTGACGAGGCATCGATTCTCGACTTGGAACACATCGCCGAGGCGATTGGAGTTGGTTTCGTCAGGACAGAAGAGACGGAAATTGTGCTGGTTCTCGTTGCGCTTGAAAATGTCGCGCATCATCGTACCGAAGCATTTGGTGTTCTCGACCTGTACCGCTCCGTGGTCTTTCAACTCGACCGCGTAACGAGTGTAGTCGGGAACCACCAATGGCTCGGGAAATTCGCCGCCATTCGCGATAGGATTCGCGCTCATCCTGCGATGACCAGTCGGCGCGGTCTTGGCAATGTCGGCGTTGAGGCGGCCGTTGCGATCGAATAGCTCATCAGGACGATAGCTATGCATCCACTGTTCGAGCATTTTCAGATGCGCGGGATTTTCCCTGACGTTGGCGAGCGGCACCTGATGCGCGCGGAAGGTTCCCTCAATCTGCAGGCCGTCGACTATCTTGGGACCGGTCCATCCCTTAGGAGTACGCATGACGATCGCCGGCCATCGCGGACGCTCGTTGACGCCGCGGCTGCGCGCATCGTTCTGAATCCGGCGAATCGCGCCATAGCATGCGTCTAAGGTCGCGGCCATCTGCTGATGCACGGCCATCGGTTCGTCGCCCTCGACGAAGTAGACCTCGTAGCCATGAGCGGTCAGAAGCTGCCGGATTTCTTCATCCGGTTCGCGCGCGAGCACCGTAGGACCGGAAATTTTGTAGCCGTTGAGATGCAGGATCGGAAGCACCGCGCCATCGCGCGCAGGATCGAGAAAGTTGATGCCCTTCCACGAGCCCTCGAGCGGAGCAGTTTCCGCTTCGCCGTCACCAATCACGCATGCGACGATGAGGTCGGGATTATCGAAAGCCGCGCCGAACGAATGCATGAGGCAATAGCCGAGCTCGCCACCCTCGTTGATGGATCCGGGAATATGCGGGCCCGCGTGACTGGGAATGCCGCCCGGCGTCGAGAATTGCCGAAACAGAATTCGCAATCCTTCGAGGTCCTGCGAGACCTTCGGATAGACTTCCGAATAGGTGCCCTCGAGGTAAGCCTGCGCGACGACTGCGGGGCCGCCATGGCCCGGCCCCGAAACATAAATCATCGAGGCGTCGTGCTCGCGGATGATGCGATTCAAGTGGACATAGACGAGATTCTGGCCGGGCGAGGTTCCCCAGTGCCCGAGCAATCGCGGCTTGATGTTGTCCGCGGTGAGTGGCTCGCGGAGCAGCGGATTTTCCTTGAGATAAATCTGGCCGATGGTGAGATAGTTGGACGCGCGCCAGTAGGCGTCGATGAGTTGCAGCTCGTGAGTCGGAAGTGTTCCAGGCATGATGAAATCCTCGCGCGAAGAGAAGAATCGATCGCGTCGCAATGCGACAGGTAGATTCTATCTTCGACGGAAGCGAGTAGGTAGGAAATTCAGTTCCGCGAAAATGCGCGAAATATGCGAAATATGAACGATGAGTGAATGAATCGCCGCGTTCGAGGGTTTGGCCTCCGCGCGTGCGAGGAACCCCTCACTCCATCATGCGGCGCATTGTCTCCGGATCCATCGCTCGCGGAATGAAGCGGCGCAATTCGGCTTCCGATTCACCGGCGTGAAACCTCCGCGCGAGGTCGTCGGGATCGAGTGATCCGCCCATCAAGTTCTCGCCGAGCTTATTGCGCATCCAGTCGTGCCACTCGGGTTTCGCGACGTTGTCGATGGCCAGCTCAATGCCATTGTCGTCGGGATCGCGATAGTAGAGGGACATCGTGATTCCATGATGCATATTGAACTGCGGCGTGATTCCGGCCGCTTTGAGGCGTTCGTAAGTGGCGATCCAGTCGGCGAAGTTCGCATAGAAAAAGGCCATATGATCGAGGCCGCTGCTGTTCTTCGCTTTTTTCACCACGCCGGGAATCGCGAACAGCGCGATGCGATGATGCTCGTCGTCGTAAGTCAGGAACGCGCCGAAGCCGCTTTCATACAAAACCTTTGCGTTGAAGACGGTCTTGTACCATTCGATCATTTCCTTGAGGCAGGTGGTGCGCAGGACCATGTGCGAGATGCGCGGCGGCGCGACTTCGCGATTTCCATTCGTGCTCATGATCTTCCTCCGTTTTGACTCAGCTAAGGCTTTTCGACGACATCGGCAAACGCGCGCATCGCGGCCGCGACGAAGGCCCGCACTCGCGCGATGTCCTTTTTGCCGCGATGTCCAGCCATGTCGGTATGCGTGAATGAATCGACGCCCCACGGACGCACCGTCGCGATCGCATTCGCGACGTTCTCCGGCGACAGTCCGCCCGCGAGAATCACTGGCACGCGCGAGCGCGCGACGACCTCGCGGCAAATCGCGTATTCGTGGACCTCGCCGGCGGCGCCTTTCGCGCCTGCCTCGAGCATCAGGAAATCCGCGCAATGCTGATGCGCATCCACTTCGCTCATCGTCTCGCCCGCGCGCACGGCGATCGCGCGCAGCAGCCTGACCGGCGCGATGCGCTCGCGAATCCATGCGCAATCGTCGGGATCGAGCTCGCGCGCCGCGATGTGGAGAATGTCAGGCCGGACCGCATCGACCATCGCGCAGATTTCGTCGCGATCGTCGAGCAGCGACATCGCGACGCCACGGGCGCGCGGCCGCGCGCCGGCCAGAATGTCGCGCGCGAGGTGCGCATCGACACCCTCGGGCACCACACCTGCTTCAGCCACTACGACGCCGATGAGATCGGCGCCCGCTTCCGCCGTCGCGACCGCATCGGCAATCGAAGTGAGGCTGTAAATCTGGACGACCATGACTCATCGCAACCGTTGCACAAAATTCCTCGCAATGCGATGACGATGTGACTACGCGCAGCGAGGTGCCTCGTCGAATCGAAAGGGTTGCTTTCGGGAATTCGCGTGATCGATTGCGGAACCTATATCGCCGGTCCGGCGTCGTGCACCGTGATGTCGGATTTCGGCGCCGATGTCATCAAGGTCGAACGTCCCAGCGGCGATCTGTGGCGCGTCTTCTCGCATCTGCCCGGCACCGCGAAATCCGACCTCGATTGGTGCTGGATTCTCACCACGGATTTGCTCGGGTGACTGCTCAGTTAGACCATATGAGAGAAGGGCTTCAAGCGTTTTCGACGCTTCGCGTTACAGCCTCAAAAGTCGATTTGGTTCCAAATATTGATCTGTAGGCGCCTGACCGAAAAGCTCATAACGGTCAGCACGGGACAGATGCTATTGGAGCGCGCCAAGCGCTCGGGTTCGCGGCAGTCCTCAAGCGGAGCTACAATGCGCATCGCGCATCGCGAATCGAAAGCGCGAAAAACGGGAGTGAGACCCGATGGATGAGAAAC
>DATGKG010000533.1:0-7928 GCA_035294805.1 Binataceae bacterium (SeqCode)
GCCTCTGCCGAAGACGTCCAGGAATATCCGGTTACCGCCGCCGATGCTTCCCGGATGACGTCGATTCCGAGCGATCCGGTGGCCGTAGCTTCTCCCCCGTCGCGCGCGATGCCTGCGGCGAGGACAGCCAGGATTCAGACCTCATCGCCACGCGCCGAAGCACCAATCACCAAAGCCGAACCAGCATACTATGATCCGGCAGCGATAATGATGTCAGCGCCGATTGCGAGTGCTCCGCTCAGAGCGATGCCGGCGTCCGCGCCATCGCCGGTCGCGATCGCGCCTGCGGTCGCCGCTCCGGCAGCCGTGGCTTCGGCGGTTGTGGCGGCGCCGATCGAGGAACCTGCGCCGGAGGCAAGTCCTGCGGTCGAAGCCGCGCTGCCTCCAGTTTCGCCCGATGACGATGAGCGCGACGCGCTCGCGCGTCCGACTTTCACCACGCCGGCAATCCCGCCGATCAACAATTCCGGCGACGATGCGAGGATTGAGAATCCGGAGATGCAGGAAATTCCGCGGGCGATTCCGGGTGAGCCCGCTCAGCCCGCCCAACCGAAGGCGCAAGCGAACGCGGTTCCGGAGGTCGACGATCTTAACGCCTATATAAATTACGACGCTTCGCCGCAGGGCCTCGGTAGTCCAGGCGAATACACCGCCGAGGGCGAGGAGGTTTCGCCGATAGGGCTCGAGATGCATGAAGCACATCGCCGGCTGAAGACGGGAGAGACCGCCGGCGGATTGCTGATCCTCAAGGTCGAGAAAGATAGCGCGGCGGCGCGCGCCGGCCTGCATCCGTACAGACGCGCCGGGCACACGGTGCTGGAAGGGATCGCCATCGGCGCCGCGATGGTGTTTCCGCCGGCGATCCTCGCGGTGCCGGTGATCGATTACACCGAAGTCGGCGAATCCTATGACATGATTATCGGCGTGGACGGATCGCGCGTTTGCAACGTGCTCGACTTCGAGGATCGCATGCGCAACATCCAGCCGGGTGAGACGGTCTACTTCAACGTCGTTCGCAACGGCCGGCGCATCCAGGTTCCGGTGCCGATTCCAGCGCTTTCGACCGCGGCATCGCCCTAAGAAACCTGTCACGCCTTCGAACGCCGGACGGTCAAACTCCATAGGACGATCGGAAAAGCGAAGCTTCCGATGGCAGCGGTCCACATCATCAGATCCATCCGGCCGAGAAGCGCGAACGGAATGATGACGTAGACGAAATCGCGCGAGGTCAGCTTCTCCAGCAGCGATCGCGAGTCGGCTGCGCGCGTTCGATACACCCAGTAAGCGGTCGCGGCAGAGCAGGCGCATCCGATCGTGAACAATGCGAACAATTTCAGATAAAGCGGACCGCCCATTTTGTACGCGGCGATCGCGACGCCGACGAACATGGCGAAATTTGCGATGGCGTCGGTTACCGCATCAAGCTTGCCGCCGAAGTCGCTCTCGCCCAGCGTCATCCGCGCGAGTTCGCCGTCGACACCATCGATAGTGACCGATGCGAGGAGCAGCATCGCGCCGATGAACGGCGGCCAGTATCCGCCGATGGCAATCATCGCGGCGGCGAACAGCCCCAACGCGGTATTTGCCAGCGTGACCTGATTGGGGGTCACCCCGGTACGCGCCAACCGCAACGCGATGAGCCACGAGATGCGGCGATCGATATGGCGCGCCAGGAATCCATCTTTCCATGCCGTTTCGTGGCGAAGCGTAACGCCGATGCGCCGTTCGCCTTCAGAAGGATCATCGGGGCGGCCGTCGAGCGCGAACGGAAGCAGCCCGCCAAGCGAGGCGGCCGCACAAGGCGCTACAGGAGGATTGAACAGATCGGACATGGTCCCGACCGCGAGGCCTGCGTTGACATCGCCACCGGTGCTGGCGAGGCGGACGACGCGTGCCGGCCCCGACGTATATTGCGCAATGAGGCGATTCAGTTGAGCGCCGGTGAAGATGAGATTTCCCTCAAATGCGACACATGGCGCGCCATCATCGAGGTCGCTGCGGCGGCGGCTTGCAGCATCGGAAGAATCGAGCAGGGTGACATCGACACGACGTCGAAACGCTCCCATCGCGCGTTCGACGTCCTCGCGCGGTGCGCCATCGCATGCGATGAAGAAGCGGCTGATGCCGGCGCGTGCGCACAACTCCAGGTTTCGCTCGAGCAGCGACTTTCCGAAGACCGGTTCGCCCCCCCGCCCATGCGCATAGATCAGCGCTATCTCTACCACGTCAGCCCTCCGCAACTCAGTCACCACGGGTAAAGTAGGGATTACGGTCAGTCAGGCCATGCGCGCGAGGCGCCCCCACAACGCTCACGCGAGATGACAGGTAACCGCGAAGCTCAGACCCGATCTAATAGTAATCGACCGGATCGATCTGACGCTTGGCGCCGTACCAGAACAGCATATTCTCGGTCAGCCCCTGCCAGGTGAACTTGCCGGGCGGGAGCAGCAAGCGCTTCGCCATCGATTTGAACGAGTAGAACTCCTTGGTGCATCGCCACACGCCTTCTTCTACCTGTTGTGGCGATAGGTTCTTGGGCACGAACATGCAGCGGAAGTTGTTTGTATACAGGTCGGCGTCGGGGATGATGACGCGCCCTTCGTTTTCGAGCTGTGTGCGCATTGGGGTGCCCTTGCGCGGCGTTACGGTGTTGAAGAACGCCTCGGGCGCCTTGACCTCATGCAGGAACTTCATGGTGTCGTCGAAAATCGCCGGATGATCCTCCTCCAGGCCGAAGAGGAAGTTCAGCGAATAGTAGATACCATGCTTCTCCATCTTTTTGAGAAGCTTTTTGTATTGATTGGCGTGATTCTGAATCTTGTTCATCGACAGCAGGCTGTCCTGGCTGATCGATTCAACGCCGATATTGACGTGGAAGATGCCGGCCTTTGCCGCGAGTTCGAGCAGCTCGTCATCGTGGTTCGAATTGACCGTCCAAAGGCATGAGAAGCGGATGCCCAGCGGTTCGAGCGCCTTGAACAGCTCCTTCGCAAACTTATGCTTACCGGTGATCTGGTCGTCGATGAATTGGAAGCGGCGAAAGCCGGTGATGCGGATGTTCTCCTTGATTTCTTCGACGATGTCGCCGATCGGCCGGGTGCGATAGCTGCCCTCATAGAAAACCGGAATTTCGCAGAACGAGCAGCGATAAGGGCATCCGCGGCTGGCCTGAATTGGAATCGCCTTGAACAGATAGCGGTTGAGCTTGAGCATCTCATGGCGCGGACGCGGAAGATTTTTCAAATCGTGCGCCTTGGTGGCCCGGTAGGTGCGCTTCATCTTGCCGTCGCGCCAATCCTGTAGAAGCTCGGGCCACACCAAATCAGCCTCGCCCTGCACGACCGCATCAGCATGCGTCAATGCTTCCTCGGTCTGAAGCGTCGCATGAAAGCCGCCGAACACGACCGGCACGCCTTTCTTGCGGAACTGATCGGCGAGCTGATAGGCGCGTAACGATGCGCCGATGGTGGTCGTCATCCCGACCAGGTCCCATCCGGCGTCGAAGTCAATATCTTCGAGACGCTCGTCGCATAGCGTCACGTCATATTCGTCGGGCGTGAGACCGGCCATCAATGGGATCATCAATCCCATGATGAGGCGCCAGCGCGACTTATGCGGAGTGCCGTCGAGATGAACGGTGGTTGGCTGGACGAGCAGAATGCGAGGTTTCCTGTTCATAAAGCCTCATGCCTATTGGGTTGGATGGTGGGAGCCCGCGAATCATCTTGAGAATCTTGCGGCTTGCGCCACCATCGCCGGTAGGTTGCCCATAACAGGACAAGCGCGAAAACGTAGGTGCCGAACGCGGCGCCCCACGCAAAAAAACCCAGCTGATTTATCAATGCCAGCAGCACTAGCAGATACGCGAAGTCGCGACCGCTGATACGATCGATCTGCCCGAGCCATTCTTCGGCATCCTTCGCGCCGATGCTCAAGGCGAGGTAGGTACTTACCCCGCAAAGCGCGAAGCCGCCGAGCACAACCGGTATCAGGTAGAGGTACGAGCTGCTTCCCGAATTTCGATAGCATCCCCAAAAGATGCCCGCGAAGACCGCGACGTGCACGATGTTGTCGGTGATCACATCGAGCATTCCGCCGAATTTCGTTTCCGTCATCGTCAGGCGGGCCAGCTCGCCATCGACTCCATCGACGGTAATCGAAAACAGGAACAGCAGCGAGCCGAGCAACCGCAACCAATACGATGGCGACGAGAACATCCACGCGCTCAGCAGCCCGACCATCGTGTTGGACAGCGTGACCTGATTGGGTGTGATCGACGTGCGCGCCAGCCGCTTGCTGATCCGCCATGAGAGGTTGCGATCGATGTAGCGCGCCAGCGGCGCGTCCGTCTGCGCGGTCTCGTCCTTGAGCGATCGGGCCAGGCGCTCCTCGGCCTCCTCGCGATCCTCGACCCGGCCGTTTAAGGCGAAAGGCAAGTAGCTCGCGGTGTGCATCACCGAGGCGCGATTCTCATCGGTCCTGATCAATTCCGCGAGTGGTCCCGTGACGATCGAACCGCCGCGCTCATAATCAGCGCTGACGGTATTCATGACCGGTCCGCTGCGACCGCCGTCCTTCTCGATGATGCGCTTTAGGTGCGACGTCGCGAAGACGAGGTTGCCGTTGAGGCGGACACAAGGCTCCGAGGGATCCAGTCCAAAGGGCCCGCGCAATAGTTCATCGAAAGAGTCCACAATCGAGACGCGTCGGTCGCCAACAAAACGCCCCATCGACTGGCCGAGGCGCTCCCGGTCTTGCGATTGAGCCTGGACATAAATGCGCTTGACGCCGGCTCTTTCGCAGCTGACAAGAAGGCGCTCGAGGAGGGAGCGACGGTAGATGCGATCATTGCTGCGCTGAGGAGCGCTAATTAACGCTGTTTCTAACAAAGTTTCACTACATTAACGGGTCTTATTAAAACCTAGTTAAATATTCTAATCGGCAGACGAGGTCAATCGACCGTCGACCGCGAAATTATCCAGCAATATGCCGATCTTTGGCGTCCCATCCGCGCGCGCGAGGACCCTTGTGCGCGTTCCCGCATTCAACCTTGGGTTTACTCTAGCTTTTTTGCGATGCTTAACTGCCCGCGCGGTCAGTCTTTATTGTAGAGGACCAAGGAGCAGGCTGGTAGACTGATGCGGTGTCGCAACCGACCGCCATTTTGTTCGATTTCGGGGGCACGCTCGATTGCCCCTCGCACTGGCTCGATCGCTTCCTGACGCATTATCGCGCTGCCGGGTTCGATATCATCCGCGATGAACTCGATCCCGCATTCGACTTCGCGACCAAGGCCGGCTATGCCGCCGGCAAGGCGATGGAGCGTTTCAAGCTGGGCGAACTGGTGCGATTTCTCGTCGGAAATCAGTTCGAGTATCTGCGCGGCGAAGGCCCCGAGCGTTTTAAGGAGGCGTTAGGCAAAATGGATTCAGGTGAGCGCTTCCGAAGTGTCGAGCGCGTACGCGAATCATTCCTGAAGGAAACCATCGC
Organism: Binataceae bacterium (SeqCode); assembly: GCA_035294805.1. Taxonomy (GTDB): domain Bacteria; phylum Desulfobacterota; class Binatia; order Binatales; family Binataceae; genus DATGKG01. The sequence goes on from DATGKG010000533.1 coordinate 5,491, forward strand.
CGGACTCGCGCGGAGTAAAGAGATCCTGGTGCGACTGAAACCGCACTTCAGACTCGGCGTCATCTCGAACTGGTACGGCAACCTCGACGCGATCATCGCCGACGCCGGGATGAGCCGTTTCTTCGACGCAATCATCGATTCGACGCGGGTGCGCGCTTTCAAACCCGATCCTGCGATTTTTCAGGCCGCACTAACGATGCTCCATACGACTGCGCATCAAACCGCGATGGTCGGCGATTCGATGAACAAGGATATGGCACCCGCTCATCGCCTCGGCATGCGAACAGTATTCCTGCGCTCCATCGGACATGAGCACGAACCCGCAGCATCCCCTGCGCAGTCATCTAATGGCAGTGGCGCGAATTTCGCCCCGGATTACACGATCGACTCCTTGGAAGAGATACTGAGCCTCGCGTGGTAAGCGAATTGCAAGGAGCCATTATCGCCGCAGGAAGTGGCGAGCGATTGCGTCGCAACGGCGAGGATATTCCCAAGCCATTGGTGCGCATCGATGGGGAAACTCTCCTCATCCGTCAGGCGCGCATGATGACGCGCGTCGGAGCACGGGAGGTGGTGGCAATCGTGAATTCGGAAACCTCATCGATTATCAAACGCGATAGCATCGAGCTGCCGTCCAACCTGCGCCTGATGGTGCGCGACACGCCCAACTCGATGGAATCGCTGCTTGCTCTGGGCGAGGTGCTCGAACCCGGGCACTTCTTCCTCGCCACGGTCGACGCGATCATTGCCGACGCGCAGTTGGCAAAATTCATCGAGCGTGCACGTAGCTTTATCACAAGTCATGAGGTGCGGGGTTTCGATGGAGTCCTGGGCGTCGTAAAATGGCGCGGGGATAAGAAACCACTATTCGCGAAAATCGCGGCGGACCGGGAGATCGTCGCTTTGGGCGACGAGGAGACTTCGATGGTAACTGCCGGTGTCTATCTGCTGCCGACCTCGATTTTCGCATTCGCCGAGAACGCGCGGCACGCTCAACTTTATGCGCTGCGTCGATACTTGAGCATGCTGATCGACAATGGAATGAGACTTGGTGCGGTCGAATTGGCCGATGTAATCGACGTTGATGAGGCCGCGGATCTGGCGGCCGCTCGCGTCGCGGTGGAGGGCAGGCGATGAAGCGTCGTGCGATTGGAGTTTATCGCGAAGTAGAATTCTCGCCCGGAAAGGTCGAGGCCGACGCCGCCATTCTCGATGCGGTGCTGGCCGAACTGGCATCGCACGGCATCGAAACGTCGGCCGTCGATGCGAAGACATTCGCCGCCGGCGGTGCGGTTGCCGATGCAGAGATCATCCTCGCGATGTGCCAAAGCGAGGGCGCGCTGCGGCGGCTCGCCGAACTCGAAGCCGCGGGCGCAGTCGCCGTCAACTCTGCGCTGGCCATTCGCAACTGCTATCGCGACCTACTCGGCGCAGGACTAACGCGCGCTGGCATTCCCGCGCCTGAAGGTGTCCTGCTTGCGACGGCGGCGCCGATCGACATGCGGAGGCTGAGCACGCTCGATCTAGATGGAGGCCTGTTCGTCAAGCGTGGCGATCTTCACGCGCTCGGCCCCAACGATGTGCAGCAAGTGGCCGGGCGCGCGGCGCTAAGCGCTACGCTGGCCGACTTCGCACGGCGCGGTATCGCTGCGGTTTACGTGCAGCAAGCGGCGAATGGCCATACGGTGAAGTTTTACGGTGTCAGCGGCGCGGAATATTTCAACGTCGTAGCGCAGGAAGGCGAAGTTTCGGAAGATGTCGGACGTGCGCTGGCCGAAGCCGCCGGCATTGCAGCGACAGGTCTTGGCCTGGAGGCATGGGGCGGTGACGCGATGGTCGATGGCGACCGTTTCGCGATCGTTGACTTCAACGACTGGCCGAGCTTCAGCCGCGTGCGCATCCCGGCGGCGAGAGCTATTGCACGCCGCGCTTTGAAACTGCTCAGCCGTCCTCGCATCGCCCCCGCGCACCCCTAATCGCGGGAGGCACTCTCGTATCTAACCCAAAGGATCGGTAAAACCATCTTCGATGACAAATGGAAAATTTCCCTCGGTAACCACCGCTATCCCTGGACCCAAGTCGCGCGAGATTTTCGATAAAGAACAAGCCTACGTCGCCCCCGGACGACAGCGCGTGTCGTTGCTCGCAGGTATCGCGATCGATCACGGCGAAGGCGCCACACTGACCGACGCCGACGGGAACGTATACGTGGATTTTTTCGCGGGTATCGCGGTGGCCAGCCTCGGTCACGGACATCCCGCGCTCGCGCAGGCGATCGCACATCAGGCCTCGCGCTTGATGGTCGGGACGTTGGCCAATGCCGAACGCGCCGAGGCATTCAAGCTGCTGAGCGAGGTGGCGCCCGGAAATCTGAGGCGCGCTCATCTATACAGCGGCGGCGCCGAAGCGGTCGAAGCAGCGCTGCGCCTCGCGCGTTC
>DATGKG010000534.1:0-6765 GCA_035294805.1 Binataceae bacterium (SeqCode)
CTGAATCGTTTCCCGCATCTGACGTTGGATGGCAATCCGAAGCTGGACTACAAGACCTCGTTCTTCGTGCGCAGCCTGAATTCGCTTCCGATGGTCGCGGAGTAACCCTCTCCCGAAAGGGAGAGGTAGGTCGCGACTGCGTCGCGACCTGGTGAGGGCCCTTATTCAGCGCGCGTTGCGCGGGATTATGGAATTCTGCTGCTGCTCTTCGATGACTTCGAAACAGCGCGACACTCCAGATCCGTCACAGAACCAGATTTCCATGATCGCGCGCGGACTGCGATGCCGCCCGCCCACTGCGTGCAGCTTCGATAGTGCATGGTATTCCGCGCCCGATGTAATGTCGGCGCGGTTTTTTTCGCCGCTTCCGACGGCATCGCGATTGCTACGTAGCCCGAACAGCGCGGAAACCGATAGACTCCTTGGTCATCTCGGATACAGGAGGCGCACCATCATGCCGCAAGCGGCGACCGACGAGATTTATTTCAACCAATGGGATCCCGAATTCCGCGCCAACCCGTATCCGCATTACAAGCCGATGCTGGCGGGACCGCCGCGCATCATCAATGTCAAAATTCCCGCGACGCCCGATTTGCTGAAGATGTTCGGTCTCGAAAATTCCGGCCTCACTGAACTTCCGCTACCGACCGCGCTGGCGACGCGCTATCAGGACTGCCTCGCGATACTGCGCGACCCGCAACGTTTTTCCAGCGCGCGCCCTTCCCAGGGAAATGAGATCGACGCGATGGAGCGTGATCGCGGACCGTTCAAAGGCGCCACCACGATGCTGTTTTCCGATCCTCCGGTGCATACGCGATTGCGCAAATTGGTGAGCCGCGATTTCACCCCGCGCCGCATTCGCGAACTGGAACCGCGCATCCGCGAGCTTACCGATATGCTGCTCGATAACGTCGAAAAGGGCGGCGACTTCGAGGTCATGCGCGATCTCGCCAATCCGCTGCCGGTGATGGTCATTGCGGAGATGCTCGGCGTCGAGCGCGAACTCTACGCGACCTTCAAGCGTTGGTCCGATGCGATCATTGCGGGCGACAACACGCTGCCCGGCAATCCGCCGCCGGCGGAGTTCACCTCGTCGGTCGATGAACTGCGCGCGTACTTTTCCGCGCAAATCGAGAAGCGCCGAAAATCGCCCGGCCCCGATCTCGTTAGCGCGCTGGTCGCCGCACATACGGAATCCGATGCGCTCAGCGCGGACGAGCTGATGGCATTCGTCATCCTGCTGCTGCTCGCGGGCAACGAAACCACCACCAATCTCATCGGCAATGGCGCGCTCGCACTCGGACGTCATCCCGATCAGATGGCGATGCTGCAACGCGATGGCTCGCTTCTGCCGCGCGCGATCGAAGAGATGCTGCGTTACGACGGGCCAGTGCAGTCGACCGGGCGTTTCCCGAAGACCGACGTCGAATTGGGCGGGACATTTTTTCCCGCGAACTTTCCGATCCTCGTGATCCTCGCGGCCGCTAATCGCGACCCGGCGCAGTTCCCGGATCCCGATCGCTTCGACATCACGCGCGATCCGAACGATCACATCGCATTCGGCGAGGGCATTCACTTCTGTATCGGCTCGCCGCTCGCGCGGCTGGAGGCGCAGATCGTTTTCAGCGCGATGCTGAAGCGGTTTCCGAAACTGCGCCTGCGCAATCCGGATGCGAAGCTGCAATATAAAGGATCGTATTTTCTGCGCGGGCTCGCTGCGCTGCCGATGGCGATCGATTAATTTCCGCACAAGAGGGCTTCCGTGAGCGATCCGCTTCCGATTGTTGAACCCGATGAATTGACTTCCGCCGAGTCGCCTGCCGAGGAAGAGCGCTGGAGCATCCCGCTTGGAATTTTCGGCAAGACGCCGCCGTTCACGAAGCGTCAGCGGCGCGTCTTTCTGATCGCGACCACCGCGGGCTTTTTCGATCAGTACGATCGCGCGCTGCTCACGCTCGCCCTCAAGCAGATTCAAAAGGGGCTGCAGATTTCCGAAAACGCGCTCGGCAACATGCTGACGCTGATCCGCCTCGGCTATCTCGGATCGCTGGTGATTACTCCGCTGGCCGACGTCTTCGGACGGCGTCGGCTGCTGCTGTATACGGTCGTCGCATACACCGCCTTCACCGGACTGGCGGCGATCTCGCCCAACGCCAACTTCTTCGTCGCATGCGAGATGCTCGCGCGGATATTCGCCGGCGCCGAAGGAACTATCGCGCTGGTCATCCTGTCCGAAGAGGTCGATGCGGGCGTGCGCGGATGGGCGATCGGGCTGCTCTCGGCACTCGCGTCGGTCGGGTTCGGAATCGCGGCGCTCGCCTTCGCCGGCATCAACATCGTTCCGTACGGATGGCGCGGTCTCTACGCCCTGGCGCTGATTCCGTTGGTGCTCATCATCCCCCTGCGCCAGGCGCTGCCGGAAAGCAAGCGCTTCGAGCGCGAGCAGCTCGAGAGGACCAGTCCGCGTAACATTCTCGTACCCTTGAGGGCGCTGTTCGGCGCCTATCCCGGACGTCTCATCATGTTGTTGTCGGTCGCGTTTCTCGGCAACCTCGGCGGCAATCCGCAAGGGTTTTTCTTTTCGAAATATTTGCAAGAGGCGCATGGATGGTCGCCCGGAAACGTTTCGAGCCTCTACTTCATGGGTGGCGCTCTCGGCATCATGGGCAACATCGTGGCCGGGCGGCTGAGCGATCGCTTCGGGCGGCGCCGGATGGGCGCGCTGTTCTACATGCTCGCGCCGGTGCTCGCATGGTTCCTCTATTCCTCCTACAGCTCGACGATGATTCCGATCCCGATCCTCAACCGCTCGATCAGCGCGGTGATTCCGATCTGGGTCTTTCATCTGTTCTTCGATGTCGCGTCGAGCACCATCGTCACCGCCTACAGCGCGGAGCTGTTCCCGACCTCGTACCGCTCCACCGCGGGCAGCGTGCTGGCGGTCGCCGGCACCACCGGCGGCGCGCTCGGATTTTTCCTCGAAGGGGTGCTGTATCGCAGCACCGGATCGCACTGGAGCGCGATACGATATCTCCTGATTGCCTGGCTCGCGCCCGGAATCATCATGTTGATGTTCTTTCCCGAAACCGCCGGCTTGGAACTGGAAACGATCTCGCCCGACGAGGCGGCGCAGGCGACCCCTTGATACGCATCGCGATCGGTTGTCTGCTGACGGCGAGGATTTCCGATGGCAGACACTCGCATCCGACGGGCCACTGAAAACGACGCCGCGCTGATCGTGCATTTCATTCGCGCACTGGCGATTTTCGAAAAGGAAGCGGTCGAGCACGTTCGGATCACGGAAGCCGACGTGCGGCGCGATGGCTTCGGTGAGCATCAGCGCTTCGAAGTGCTCATCGCAGAAGTCGATCGCAAAGCGGCCGGCTTCGCGTTGTTCTTCCCCAACTACTCGACGTGGGAAGGCAAGCCCGGCCTCTACATCGAAGATATTTTCGTCGACGAAACGATGCGCGGCACTGGCCTCGGGCGCAAGCTCATCGCGGCGGTCGCGAAGATTGCGCATTCGCGCGGATGCGCGCGGATCGATCTCGCGGTGCTGAACTGGAATCCGGCGCGCGGATTTTATAATCGTCTCGGCTTCCGCCATGCGGAGCCGTGGCAAATTTTCCGCATCGAAGCTTCGGGCATGGGCGAGCTCTCCAAAGAAGCAAGTGACTTCGATGTCTGATCCCCGACGGCGAGCAAACTTTCGTGGATATTAGTAGCCCGGATTTGAGTTCGGCGCCGTCGGTACCTGAGTGACCGTGAAGTTGGCGTAGCCGCGGCGCATCGCCGCCAGATGCATCGGCAGCGACACCTCGCGCAGGACCGGCACCTTCTCCGTGATGGTGCCGGTGCGCGGCGGATCGAGCGGAAGCGTCGCGACCACGGTACCTACGAAGCGCACCACCGTGGGAAGCATCTTGCCCTCGCCATCGTAGTGCGTGTGCGTGGCCTCGAAGATGGCGTCGTTCTTGAAGGCCTTCGATCCCGCGCGAATCAGGTAGCGATTTGGCGCCAGTGCGCGCACCATCACCGATTCGCTCATGACGTAGATCCTGCCCACCTGCGGACGATGAAAGTACGGCATCAGCGGATTTATCCCGAGCCAGAACGGAATGATGACATGCTTGTCCTCGGGCCAATCCGTCAGCCGCACCACCGCCTCGCGATCATTTTGCCCGAGCTCGAAGTCGCGTCCGTCGAAGTCGCGCAGAATGTCGCGGCTGAGTTGATCGTCGGGCGTCGTATTGATCTCGCCGGTCGGCCCGAAATCCATCGCCTTGTCCGGCGTGCATCCGGCGATCGCGACGACCATGGCAAGCGCGAGCAGAACCCGCAGCACAAACTTCATCCGGTGCGAAACCTCGCGTAGGTCGCGGGCACGCCGCCGGGAAGCGTCCATTTCATCGGCAACGAGACCTCGCGCAGGACGGGAATCTGAATCGTCTTGCCGTCTTCGGTCTTGAATTCGCGCATCCCTTGATACTGCACGATGCTCGGCAGGATTTTTCCGATGGTGAGGTAATGGGTCCGCGCCGTTTGCAGGACCGTCTCGCGCTTGATGAGCGAGCTGCCCGCCTCGATCATCCATTCGCCGGGCGCGTCGAGCGGCTTGATGAGGCGCGCCTCGCTGATGACGTAGTAGTCGCCTTCCTTCGGTTGCAACGCGCCGGGCACCATCTCGTTGAAGCCGAACCAGAATTGCACCTTGAGCCATTGGTTGGGCGGCGACTCCGGAGGCCGCACCAGCGCGACGGTGGCATTGTCGCCAAGGATGAAATTGCGCCCGCGAAAATTTTCCTCGATCTGCTCCGCGCTCGCGAATCGGGTCGGGATTCCCGATTCCATCGGCGGCGGCGTCTTGGCGCATCCGATCATCAGAGCGCCCGTCATCAGGGTGACGAGAAGTGCGTTGCGAATCCTCATCGGCTATCAGTCGGCGCCTGCTCCGCTGACGCTCGGAATTCCAGTATGCGCCGTCAGCCCGCCATCGGCGACGATGTACGCGCCGTTGACGTAGGACGATTCGTCGGAGGCGAGGAACAAGACCACATTCGCGATTTCGTTCGGCTCGCCGTAGCGTCCCATCGGGATCGCCTGCTCGGTGATTTTCGCGAGCTCCGGCATCGCGCGGCGCGACTTCAGAATCGGCGGCGTCATGATGGCGCCAGGACAAACCGCATTGCATCGGATGCCTTTGCGCGCATACTCGATCGCGGTCGCGCGCGTGAGGTTGAGGACGCCCGCCTTGATCGCGTTATACGCGCCAAGCCCATAGTCGGCGGCGAGCCCCGAGACCGATGCGGTATTGATGATCGCGCCTTTGCGACGCGGCACCATCACTTCGAGCGCGCATCGCGTGGTGTAGAAATACGCGGTCAGTCCCACCTCGACGCTCTTGCGAAAATGATCCAGCGTCATTTCGCCGAGACGTCCGGTGTAGAGGCGAATCGCGTTGTTGTGCAGGATGTCGAGCTGGCCGAACTTGCCGACCGCGAACTTGATCATGTTTTCGACTTCGCTCGGGTTCGCGATGTTCGCTTTGAGCGCCTCGGCCTTGCCGCCCGTTTTGCGAATCTCTGAAGTGACCCGCTGCGCGCCTTCCTCATTCAGATCGGCGACGACCACCGCCGCGCCTTCCGCGGCGAGCCGCTTCGCGGTCGCTTCACCGATTCCGGATCCCGATCCCGAGATGAGTGCCACTCTGTCTTTGAGTCTCATAAGAAATCCCGTCGTGCTTGGTTCGAACTAGACCGCGCGGACTATATCGCCGTTCGATTCCGTCGCAAAGCCGTCGGCCATGCGCTTCTGCTATCATCGTGACGCTCGAAATGAGATCGATCTGGCGAAGATTTCTTGCGACGATCCAAATCGCGGCGCTGACGGTATGCGCGGGATGCGCGCGGCCACATGCGAGGCTCGCGCCGGGGTTCATACAGGTCGACATCGAAACGTCGCCAACCGCACTCGATCCGCGCTATGCGACCGACGCTATTTCCGAACGCATCGTCGAGCTGATGTTCGATCCGATGGTGCGGCTCGACTCGCGCGGCGGCTTCAGCGGCGATCTGGCGGAGAAGGTCGAGCGGATTTCGCCGACAGAGCTCGTGTTTCATCTCCATCACGGAATTCACTTTAGCGATGGGCGCGAACTGACCGCGCGCGATGTTAAATATACTTTCGATTTCGTTGCCGATCGCAAGAATCGCTCACCGAAAGCGGCCGGCCTCAAGCAGCTCAAGTCCATCGACCTGCTCGACGACTATACGGTCAAGCTCACGACGCGCGGACCGTATGCGCCGGCGCTCGAGATGGCGATGCTCGGCATCGTGCCCGACGGCGCTCCTGCGCGAAGTTCCAATGGCCTCGATGCGCCGATAGGCAGCGGTCCGTTCAAGTTGCTCGAATTCGAGCGCGACGATCGCGTTGTGCTCGCTCGCGCCCGCAGTGCGCCGGCCAACGCGGTGGAGGGCATCGTCTTCAAAGTGGTGCCGGACCCGACGGTGCGCGCTCTGGAACTGGTCGAGCGCATCTGCGACCTCGCGCCTAATGACATCCAGGCCGATCTGCTTCCGTACCTGCGCGCACACAGCGGTCTCGAGGTCGTCACTTCGCCCGGTACGAGTTACTGGTATCTCACCTTCAACTTCCGCGACGGCGCTTTGCGCGACAAACGCGTGCGGCAGGCGATCGCATACGCGATCGATCGCGAGGAGATCATCCGCTCGTATCTGCGCGGCACGGCGCGCATCGCAACCGGAA
>DATGKG010000535.1:0-3608 GCA_035294805.1 Binataceae bacterium (SeqCode)
GCCCATTCGGAATTTTCAGGGTGTACTTATCCTGCGCGGAACTGGTTTCGCTGCCTATGAAGGCGAGAGTCCACGCAATGATCGGAATCGTCAGCATCCTTTTGCTTGTCATCGTCCACACCTCGCTCATCAAGTTTAGCGGTCCCTACCATTTATCGTCCGCCTCTGAAAATTGGCACTCGCATCGGACGCGGCTTCCGCAATCCGCGAATCGCGGCGTAGAATCGGTTTGTGGTGCGACATTACCTGCTGTACTTGTCTTTTGTTTCGTGTCTTGCGGCGCAGCGTCCCACGCCGCCGACTCGCGATCCGCATACTGCGGGCTACGTTCAAGCAACGGAACTCGCGGACGGGGCGCTCCCAGCACCAACTGCCAACGGGAATTTCATCGTCGGAACGGCGCACACGCCCGCGCCGGAGGTCTCGCGCGGTGAGGGCGTGCCGCAAGGGACGATTTACAACTTCACGATCGAATCGAAGGACAGCAAACTGTATCCGGGCATTGCGCGCGAAGCGGGAACATTCGGCACACCGGACCCGAGCGACCCGGCGAAGCTGGTAGTGACGACGAGTCATCCGGCGTCGTACACCCGCAAGGTCGCGGTGTATGTCCCAAAACAATATGTGCCGGGCATGGTTGCACCGTTCATCGTGGGCGCTGACGGACCCGACGCGATGCTGTTTAACGCGCTCGACAACCTGATCGCAGAGCATCGCGTACCTGTGATGATTGCGATCTCGATCGGGAACGGCAGCGGCGATGCGCAGGGCAGCGAGCGCGGGCTCGAATACGACACGATGTCGGGCCGCTACGCCGAGTTCGTCGAAACAGAGTTGCTGCCTCACGTGGAATGGCTGTGCAACGTCAAGCTTACTCGCGACCCGAATGCGCGCGCGACGATGGGGTGCAGCTCGGGTGCGGCGGCGGCGATGATCATGGCGTGGTATCGGCCGGATCTATATCGACGGGTTTTGAGCTACTCGGGCACGTTCGTGAATCAGCAATGGCCGCCGAACCGGGAGACTCGGCATGGCGCCTGGGAATTTCATGAATCGCTGATTCCGAATTCGGAGAGGAAACCGATCCGGATCTGGATGGAGGTGGGCGATCGCGATCTCTACAATCCGAACGCGATGCGCGACAACATGCACGATTGGGTTGTGGCGAACGAGAACATGGCGAAGGCGCTGGCGGCGAAAGGCTATACGTACCAGTTCCTGTTTGTGAAGAATGCGGGGCATTGCGACCGGGCGATGAAGGAGCAGACGCTGCCGGAAGCACTCGAGTATGTGTGGCAGGATTATCGGAGCGGGGCGGCGAAGTAGTTGTAGAGCTGCATCCTGCTAAAATTCAGCTTTATGCACAAACCTAAAAAGGTGGCGCTCGCCTACTCGGGCGGGCTCGATACGTCCATCATCATGCCGTGGCTCAAGGAAAACTACGGCTGTGAAATTGTCGCGGTCTGCGGCGACATCGGTCAGGGTGAGGACGAGCTGAAGGGACTCGAAGAAAAGGCGCGCAAGACGGGAGCATCGGAAGTACACGTCTCCGACATGCGCGAAGAGTTCGTGACGGAGTATCTGTGGCGCCTGGTCAAATCGGGCGGAATCTACGAACACAAATATCTGCTGGGGACTTCGATTGCGCGCCCGCTGCTGGCGAAGAAGCAGGTGGAGGTCGCGCTCGCGACGGGATGCGATGCGCTCGCGCACGGCTGCACCGGCAAGGGAAACGACCAGGTTCGTTTCGAGCTGACGTACAAGGCGCTGGCGCCGCATCTCAAAGTGATCGCGCCGTGGCGGGAGTGGGACATCGTCTCGCGCGAGGACGCCATCGAGTACGCGAAGAAACACAACGTTCCGATCTCGCAAACCACCACGAAAATCTACAGCCGGGATCGCAACATCTGGCACATCTCGCACGAGGGCGGCGAGTTGGAAGATCCGGCCAACGCGGCGCCGGACGGAATCTGGATGCTCACGCGCAGCCCCAAAGACGCTCCGGATAAGCCAACCGATGTGACCATTGGGTTTGAAAAGGGCGTGCCGGTTTCGGTGGATGGGAAGCGCATGACCGGAGTCGAAATCGTCGAGACGCTGAACCGCATCGGCGGCGAGAACGGGATCGGGCGCATCGACCTGACCGAGAACCGCTTCGTGGGGATGAAATCGCGCGGCTGTTATGAGACGCCGGGCGGCACGCTGATCATGTACGCGCATCGCGAGCTGGAGTCGCTCACGCTCGATCGCGCTACGTCGCACTTCAAGCAGAAGCTCGCGCTCGATTATGCGGAGATGGTTTACAACGGCTTGTGGTTCACACCGCTGCGCGAAGCGCTGGACGCGTTTTTCTCGAAGGTAAACGAACACACGACCGGCGAGGTGACGCTGCGCTTGTATAAGGGCAACATCGAGCCGGCGAGCCGCAAGTCGCCGCATTCGCTCTATTCGCTGAACATCGCGAGCTTCACGATGGGCGCGGAGTACGACCAGAAGGATGCACTCGGCTTCATCAATTTGATCGGGCTTCCGATCAAGGTTCGCGCGCTGGCTGAGAAGGCATGAAGTTCTGGGGCGGGCGATTCGAAAGCGGGCCGTCCGAGGTTTTTGAGCGCTTTTCCGAATCGCTGCATTTCGATAAACGGCTCGTCGAGGTCGACATCCAAGGGTCCGTGGCACAAGCTTGCGCTCTAGAGCGCGTAGGGATTCTGACCCCTGCGGAACGCGATCAGCTCCTCGATGCGCTTGCCAAGATTCGATTAGAAATTCACTCGCCGCAGTTCTTCGAAGGGGCCACGGATGAGGATGTCCATACCGTGGTCTTCCGCAAGTTGAAGGAGCTGGCCGGCCAGGTGGCCGACAAGATCCACACGGGCCGCAGCCGCAACGATCAGGTCTCGCTCGACACGCGCTTGTGGCTGCGCAAGCAGATCGATCTGACGTGCGACCTGCTGGGCGCATTTCTGGCAGCGTTGCTCAGGATCGCACGAGCCTATCCGGACGCGATCATTCCCGGCTACACCCACACGCGACGCGCGCAGCCCGTGCCGTGGCCGCATTACATCCTCGCGTATTTCGAGATGTTCGTGCGCGATCGCGAGCGGCTGCTCGAAGCCCGAAAACGGGTGAACGTGATGCCGCTCGGCTCGGGGGCCCTCGCGGGCAGCGGATTTCCTGTCGACCGTGAAGGTATCGCGCGCCAGCTCGGGTTTGACGCCATCACCAGCAACAGCATGGACGCCTCCGCCGACCGCGATTTCGCGCTGGACTTTCTCTATGCGGCATCCATGACGATGCTGCACCTGAGCCGCTTCGCCGAAGATTGGATCCTCTACTCCGGCGAAGAATACCGTTGGATCGAATTGGGTGACGATGTGACCAGCGGTTCGAGCATCATGCCGCAGAAGAAAAATCCGGATTCGCTGGAGCTGATCCGGGGCAAGTGCGGCCGCGTCTTCGGCGCCCTGACTTCATTGTTCGTCACGATGAAAGGGACGCCGATGACCTACAATCGCGACATGCAAGAGGACAAGGAGCCGCTGTTCGACGCTGCAGACCAACTTGCGGGCTCGCTCGAAATGGCGCGCGTCGTGGTCGATTCGGCGAAG
>DATGKG010000536.1:0-3962 GCA_035294805.1 Binataceae bacterium (SeqCode)
CTCGGCACTTATTTTCGCACCGAGATCGCGGAGCCGCTCGGACTCGATACGCATATTGGCCTCGATGCGAAGCATGATGCGCGCGTAACGGACATCCTGCCGTCACCGCCTCCGCCTCCGGGAACGCCCAATCTGTTCGAAGAAGCCGCGAAGGATCCCAAGGGTCCGACTGCCGCGGCGTTCATGAATCCTCCGATCCTTACCAAGCCGAGCGTGCCGAACTCGCGCGCGTGGCGCGCGGCCGAAATTGGCGGCGCCAATGCGCATACGACCGCTCGCTCGCTCGCGCGCATGTATGGCGCTCTCGCGCGCGGTGGCGAGGTGGATGGCTATCGCATCGTGCGGCCGGAGTCGCTGGAGCGCTTCTGGGCCGAGCAGTCGTTCGGTCCCGATCAGGTACTGATGCAGATGCCGACGCGCTTCTCGATGGGCTTCATGCTGTCGCAGCCGGGGATGGGCTTCGGCCCGAACATCAAGGCGTTCGGGCATCCGGGCGCGGGTGGCTCGCTGGGGTTTGCCGATCCAGTCCAGAAGGTCGGCTTCGGCTACACGATGAATCAGATGGCGAATGGGTTGCTGATCGACGCGCGGGCGCAGGCACTGTTCGACGCATTTTACGCCGCGTTGTAGACCTAACCCCCTGGCCCCCTTCCCCTGAAGTGGAAGGGGGGAACCTGAAACCTAACCCCTAACCCCTTCCCTTGAGGGAAGGGGAACAGAGGGAGAAGGACATGGACAGTTTGAAAGATCGCGCATGTATCGTCGGCGTCGGCGAGAGCGAGTTCACGCGCGGCACCAAGAAGACCGATCTGCAACTCACGCTCGAGGCCTCGCTCAACGCGATTAGCGATGCGGGACTGACGCCGCACGATATCGACGGTATCGTCGGGCCGCCGATCGGATCGCCGGCGGAGCATTTCGCCGCCAACCTCGGCATCGAGGATTTGCGTTATGCCGTCACGGTCCACACCGGAGGCGCCGCGTGCGTGACGGGATTGCAGAGCGCCGCGATGGCGGTAGCTAACGGCGTCGCGCGCAACGTGCTCGTGCCGATGGGATGGCTCGGGTACTCCGCGATGCGCGTCAGTACCAGCGGTCGTCGCCAAGGTGGAAACGGTGGCGGCGGAGGAGGCGGGGGAGGGCCGCTCGGCCCGACCATCGGCGAATGGTATTTGCCCTACGGCGCGTCGGTGCCGGTGCAGTGGTACGCATGGATCGCGACGCGCCATATGAATCTCTACGGCACGCCGTTCGAGGCGATGGCTGCCGTGTCGCTTGCCGCACGCAAGCACGCGCAGATGAACGAGAAGGCGGTCATGCGCGGGCGCCAGCTCACGCTCGACGACTACATGAAGGCGCGCTGGATTTCGTATCCGTTCCGGCTGTTCGATTGTTGCCTTGAGACCGACGCTGCGTCCGCCGTGGTTGTGACATCGGCGGAGCGCGCGAAGGATTTGAAGCAGCGTCCGGTTTACATTTCTGGCGTCGCCGAGGGCCATCCGTATCCTGCCGATGACATCCCGTCGCGTCCTGATCCGTTCACGATTGGACTCAGCTTCGCGGCGCCGAAAGCATTTGAGATGGCCGGCATCAAAGGGACCGACCTCGACTTCGCTGAAATCTACGACTGCTTTAGCTATGTGGTCCTGCTGCAAATCGAGGCGCTCGGGCTCTGCAAGCGCGGTGAGGTGAAGGATTTCGTGAAAGGCGGACGGCTCGAGCTCGGAGGCGAGTTTCCCATCAACACGCACGGCGGACTTCATTCGGAGGCGCACGTGTGGGGGATGAATCACGTGGTCGAGGCGACGCGCCAGTTGCGTCATCAGTGCGGCGACCGCCAGGTCAAGGACGCCGAGGTCGGGCTGGTCACCGGATGGGGCGATTTCGGCGACGGCAGTTTGGCGATATTGAGGCGATAGCACATAGAGTTTGAATGATGGAGTGTCCTTAATCTCGCAGCCCAAAAAGTTGTGCGATGCGGTCCAATGCATCTTCGGCCATCTTGGAGCGTTTCTGCGGAGTCATCCGTGTCAGCGATGTACCTAGATGCTCAATCGTCGCGATCGCATCCCGAAGCGCGTCGACCAGTTGCGGAACATCCCTCCGGTTGCCGGCGCGTGACGCAATTTCGTCCAGCTTCTCGGTGATCTTCTCGATGGTAGTCATTTGAGCACTGTTCTCTGGATAACAATACTCAGCGCACCCGTGTGCTCCAAGTGCGAGCGCAACGGAGCCGAGAACAACTAAGGAGAGAGAGCGCGATGCCACAAGATACAAGCGAGTATCGCCGGCCGCTGCCGCCGCGCCGCGGCTACGCGAGCGAATTTTACGAATACTGCCGCAAGCACGAATTGCGCTTCCAGCGATGCACCGACTGCGGCACCTGGCGGCACATCCCGCGCGACCTGTGCGCGAAGTGCGCCTCGACGCGATGGGAATGGGGCAAGTCATCGGGACGCGGGAAAGTTTTTTCGTGGACCACGGTGATGCAGCCGATGCTGCCGAATTTCGAGACGCCCTACAGTCCGGTGATCGTCGAAATGGAGGAGGGCGTCAGGATGGTCACGTGGCTGGTGGGCGTAAAGCCGGAAGAGTTACGCCTCGACATGCCGGTTGAGGTAGCATTCGAGGATGTAACCTCGGAGGTTACGCTGCCGAAATTCAGGAAGACGACCTAGCCCATCGCGAAATTTGCGACCCCCGCGATGGATGACACCTTTCGTATCGAAAGATATCGCCGATCGGATCGCGAGCAGGTCTTCGCGCTGATGCGCGTGGCGTACCAGCCAAACGAGGTCGCGCGCGAAATCAAACAATGGGATTGGAAGCACGATCGTAATCCCTTTAATGCTGAAGCCGAGCGGTATCGGATCGCCAATCGGCCGCGCATCCTTCCGTTCGTGCGCGCCGCCGCGCGGCCCGAAGACCTCGCCGCCATGGAATTGCGCGGACCCCAAAGCGATAACCTCGACGAACCCTGCTGCATACTGCTCCGAAAGGCGGGCGAGCTGGTGGGGATGTTCTGCTTTGTTCCGCAACGGTTCATGATTTCGGGCGCGGAGCATTGGGCCATTATTGGCTCGAACTTCATCGTTCATCCCGCCTATCGAGGCCATCAACTCGGGGTCCGTTTGAGCCTCACGATGCGCGCGGATAACGCCTTGAATCTCAACTTCAGCAACCAGTCCGGCCAGCGCTCATCGGAAAGCACCAATCGCACCTTGTTCGGCAAAAGGTCCGAAGCGGCGGTGGAGTCGAATGATGCGATAACGAGCAGTCAGCGTCTGACGCCGCTGTTCAAGCCGATCGACTGGTACGAAGTCGTCGGCCTTCTGTCGAGCAGCACATTTCTCAGAAAAAGTGCCGCGATAGTTGGATCGGGTCTCGAACTCGCGCGCAGGAGCGTGTCGTGGGAGCATCCGTCCCAACGAATTAGAATCCTTGAAGTTGATTCGTTAAAAGATCGGATCGACGAATTCTGGAATCGCGTCCATCATGACTATCCCGTTATCGCGGTTCGCGATCAGCGCTACCTCGATTGGCGATTTGCCGCGCGCCCGGATGTCTCCTATCGCTACCTCGTCGCGCTCGCCGACTCGAACCTCGCGGGATACATGGTGTTTCGGATGGCAGACCGCGACGGGATGCCATGCGGAAATGTGGTCGACTTCCTGATCGAGAATCGATCATTCGAGGTTTTCACGCGTTTGCTGAAACATGCGGAGCAATCGATGAAAGACGCGGGCGCCAAAGCGATTATCTGCGGGGTGGCCTCGATGCCCTATCGATCGATGCTGTGGCGCAGCGGCTACTTTCCGGTCCGGACGGCCGCGACTCCACATTTGAACACGATACGCCTTTCGTCCGATCCGGCGCTGCGGGTCTTCACCGACGTGCGCCGATGGTTCGTCACGATGGGCGATGGGAACCTCGATTTTTTCAGTTAGTCAGCTTCGGCGAAA
>DATGKG010000537.1:0-3502 GCA_035294805.1 Binataceae bacterium (SeqCode)
ATTCGGTGTTGACCTTATTGCTGGTCATCGTCGCTGCGACATTACCGAACAGCTCTTGCACAAGCCTCGATCGCAAGCCCTCCCAAAGCGAACGGGTCGAGGCTGCGTGCACGGCGGAGCGAGCCAGACTCAAAGCTTGGATCGATCGCGAAATTGTTGCAGACATTCTTCCCGGCGAAGCTGAACATGATGGCGCGATGGAGGTTGAGGTCTGGAAAGCGTCCGACATACCGTCCGTCGAAGCGGTCGCAGGGGAAGAGCTCGATGGCGTACCGATCATCGTCGATGCGGTCCCCGGAAATTCAGCCGATTACTCTTCGTTTGGTTTTTTCTCGAAGCGGGAGCAAGACGGTAACGACGCGCATTAGCAATAAACCGCGCACCCATTCTATTCAGACGCATGGGCGGCGGATGGTCGCGAATGGCCGAAAATTTCTATTCCTCGTTCTCCCGGAGTACGTTGCGGCTGGGGCGGCGCGCGAAGCCGCGGGCCTTGCGCCGTTTGCGCTTCGAGGCTTCCTTGAGCTGCTGGTCGACATAGCCGATCAGGAACTCCTGGCAGTTCGCCGCGCTCTCGAGACGACGAATGTAACTGCCGTCGGATTGCATCTCCCATGCGCATTCATTCGGCGCGAGCTGGCAATCGAGGACGGTGCGAAGTTCCTTGCGCAGCGCGGGATCCTCGACCGGCGTGATGACCTCGACGCGGCTTTCAAGGTTGCGCTTCATCAGGTCCGCTGATCCGATGAAATACTCCTCCGCACCGCCGTTGCGGAAATAATAGATGCGCCCGTGTTCTAGGAAGCGCCCCACGATACTCACCACGCGCACGTTGTCCGAAATCCCCGCGAGGCCGGGGCGCAGTCGGCAGGTGTCGCGCACGATAAGGTCGACCTTCACCCCCGCCATCGAGGCGCGATATAGCGCTCGCGTCACGTCGACGTCTTCGAGCGCGTTGCACTTTAACTGGATGAGTCCCGGTGACGACGCCGAATGAAGTTTGATCTCGCGATCGATCTTCGCGATCATCGCCTGCTTCAGAAAATTCGGCGCCGGCAGGATCTTCTTATACATGCGTCCAGGCGCGTAGCCGGTCGTCAGATAATTGAAAAGCTGCGTGAGGTCCTGGCCGATGACCTCATCGCAGGTGAGCAGGCCGTAGTCGGCATACAGGCGCGCGGTCCCCGGATGATAGTTGCCGGTGCCGATATGCGCGTAGCGGCGCAGTCCGGTGTAATCCTGGCGCACCACCAGAATCACCTTGCTATGCGTCTTCAGCCCGATGACGCCGTAGGTCACGTGGATGCCGAAATCTTCGAGCTGCTCGGCGAATTGGATATTGGCCGCCTCATCGAAGCGGGCTTTCAACTCGACCACGACCGCGACCTGCTTGCCGTTGCGCGCCGCGTCGCACAGGTAGCCGATGATTTCGGCGTCGCTCGAGGTGCGATAGAGCGTCATCTTGATCGCGCGGACTTTCGGATCTTCACTGGCCTCGCGCAAAAATCGCGCGACCGAAGTCGAGAACGATTCGTACGGATGCATCAGCAGGATCGACCCGGCCTCGCGAATCGAATGAAAGATGTTGCGATGCGCGGGCAGCCGCGGATGGTCGATCGGATGATGCGGCGGATCGTGCAGCGCCGGATCGTCGATCGCCGCCAGCTCCATCAGGTCGCGCATCTGCATCATACCGTCGGTCTCGAAGACGTCCTCGCGCTCGTCGAGTCCGAGTTCCGCCGCCAGCATCCCGCGATGGGTCGTGTCCATGCCCTTGGCGACTTCCATCCGCACGATCGGCGAGAAGCGGCGGTCGCGCAGCTCGGATTCGATCAGAGCGAGCAGATCGTCAGCTTCTTCCTCATCGCGCTCGGTGTTGGCATTGCGGGTGACGCGGAAAAATTCGCATGAGGTGACTTCCATGCCGGGGAAGAGCAGGTCGAGGTTGTCGTCCATCACGTCTTCCAGCGGCACGAAGCGATTCTCGTTGCCGACCCGCATGAAGCGCGAAATGCCATGTCCGAGAGGGACTTTCACTCGCGCCATTACCGATTCGACGTCGGCGGGATAGCGCACCGTCACGAGCAGGTTCAGGGACAGGTTTGAGACGAACGGAAACGGATGCGCGGGGTCGAGCGCCTGCGGCGTGACCAGCGGGAAAACATTCTTGATGTATAGATCGCGGAGGTCCTTCTGCTGCTCGGGCTTGAGTCCCTGATACGAATCGATGACGATGCCGCGCGCCTTCAACTCCTCGATCAACTGGGGGAGCAGCTTGCGCTGGCGCGCCTCGATCTCGCGCAGGCGCTCGTAGCATTCAACGATCTGCTGCTGCGGCGTCCGTCCGTCGGGCGTGAGTTCGTGCACGCCGGCGACCACCTGATGCTTGAGGCCGCCGATGCGCTTCATGAAAAACTCGTCAATGGTGGCGCAGTCGATGGCGAGGAACTTCACCCGCTCCAGCAGCGGATTGTCCGCGTCTTCGGCCTCGGCCAGTACGCGCTGATTGAACGCGAGCCAGGTCAGCTCGCGATTGAGATAGAGCGCCGGGGAGTGAAGCGTCTCGCCAGCAGCGGGCGTCGGGGCAGCGATGGGAGCTGTGGCGGCGGCAACCGGTGCGTGGCCTTCGCCATCGAGCGCGAGGCCATTGCCATTGACGCCGTTCGCGACAGGCTGCGGTTGCGGCGTGACCGCGGGAGACGATGCGACGGCCTCATTGCGCGCGGCCATACTCATCGACGATGATGCGGATAAATCGGGATCGCCAATCTTCGATTGGTCAGCCATAAACGCGAAGCGCCTCTATGCGGTCGGTTCCTATTATCGTGATGGTCAATGATCGCGCAAATTGTATCATTACGGCGAGTTTCCCGCAGGTAGGCTTAATGTTCCCTAGAGCGCTTCTTTATAGCTTTATCTGCGTAAGACATCGGAAGCAGTGCGCTCGTACGCAATTGGCATCCGAGATCGAGGAGTAAATTACTACAATGAGTAATCCCCGGAATTACTGGCAAGTCGTGATGGCGACCGGCGCCGACGCGCTGACGCGCATCGTGCGCGAGGCCGAGGACGCGGGCCTCGAGGGCATCTGGGCCCCACAGATTCACAGCCCGCCGTTCGTAACGCTGGCCGCCGCCGCGATGGTGTCCAAGCGCATCCAACTCGGCACCGGTATCGCGCTCGCCTTCACGCGCAGCCCGGTGGAGACCGCGCTCAGTGCGCTCGACCTCGACACCATCAGCGGCGGGCGCACCGTGCTGGGCCTCGGTACCAGCATCCGCACCTTCAATGAAGATGTTCACGGCGTCGTCTACGGCAAGCCGGTCGCGCATCTGCGCGAAGTGGTAAAGATTGTGCGCGCGATTACGACCGAGGGGCATACGGGCAAGCTCGGGAAGTACGAGGGGCAGTATCACCGCGTCGATTTGAGCGCGCTGCGGACCGGCAAGCTGGTGCGCGATCGGATTCCGATATGGCTTCCGCCGCTATTTGAACCAACGGT
>DATGKG010000538.1:0-10078 GCA_035294805.1 Binataceae bacterium (SeqCode)
CGCCATATCAGAAGAAGGCCGGCTTCGACGACACGCCTGACGCGATGTTCGAGTACCTGCGGCATGAAGTTGGCGATGCGGTGAGCGAGGCGACGCTGCGGAGTTTCTGCGCGAGCAGCGTCCCGATGATTTTGTGGCTGGCGGAGTTAGGCGTCGAGTTTGACGCGACGGTGCCGCCCAAAAAGACATCTTATCCGCCCGATGGTTACTATCTGTATTTCTCGGGTAACGAGGCTGTTCCACAATTCGCCGGAAAGTATCCGCCCGCGCCGCGCGGCCATCGGGTCAAGGGCGCGGGGTTGTCCGGCGCCGTGATGTTCCAATCGCTGCGTGCCGGAGCAGCCGCGGCAGGCGCGCGCGTGATGCTGCAGGCGGGCGTGCGCCGTCTCGCGATCGATTCGCGTGGCGCGGTGCTTGGCGCCGAAGTTTGGAAACTGCCGGAAGGCTCGCGCGCGGCGCGAAGCCATCGACGCCTCGCGCGTCTGGCCGATCGCCTCAGCTATCTCGATGCGGGTCTTTCCGATCGCGTGCGGCGGCGCGCGCTGGCGCTCGAGATCGCACATGCACATCCGCGGCTCGTTCGCGTGCGCGGCGGTGTGGTGCTCAGCACCGGAGGCTTCATTTTCAATCGGGCAATGCTCGCGCGGCACGCGCCCGGATATCTCCATAATTTCCGCCTCGGCACCACCGGGTGCGACGGCAGCGCCGTGCGATTGGGCGAATCCGTTGGCGGCGCCGCGGCGCATCTGGAACGCGTGTCGGCGTGGCGCTTCATCAATCCTCCGCTCGCGTGGGGGCGCGGTATCGTCGTCGATTCCCAGGGTCGGCGTTTCTGCAACGAGGAGGTCTACGGCGCGCTCCTCGGTCATCATATGTGCGAGGAGCACGGCGGAAAGGCCTGGCTGATTCTCGATTCGCGCCTGCGGCGTGAGGCGATGCGAGAGGCGATGTTCGGCGGTCTGTGGATGTTCCAGAGCATGCCGGCGATCGTGCTGAGCCTGCGCGCGAGGCGCGGCAATTCGATCGAGGAGCTGGCGCATCGAATCGGCGCCGATCCCTCCACGATGCGCGCGACGCTCGAGTCCAACAACGGCGCGGCGCGCGGAGGTGATGACGCCTTCGGGAAATCCGCCGCGATGCGTCAAGCGCTCGAAGCGCCTCCGTACTGCGCGCTCGACATTTCAGTCCGCAGCGCGACCTTCCCCTGTCCCGCGATCACCTTGGGCGGTTTGCGCGTCGATGAGGAAACCGGCGCGGTGATCAATCGCGCCGGCAACGCGATCAAAGGCCTCTATGCCGCCGGACGCGCGGCGGTAGGCCTCGCCTCGAACCATTATGTGAGCGGGTTGGCCCTCGCGGACTGCATTTTCTCCGGTCGCCGCGCCGGTCTCGCCGCAGCGAAAGCTTCGCAGGATCGCCCGACGCGACTTCACGCGACCGCCCAGCGTTAGATAGGCTAGGTCTATGAAGGTCGCAATCATTACAGGTGGCGGGACTGGAATCGGCAAAGCTGCCGCACTCGAACTTATGAAGGAAGGTTTTGCCGTCGTCCTCGCCGGGCGACGCGTAGAGCCGCTCGAAGCCGTTGCGGCAGAAGGAAGATCGTCGGGCGCATCGACACTGGTGGTTCCTACCGACGTCGGGAATCCAGATGCGGTCAAGAATCTCTTCGCGAAGACCAAGGAGAAATTCGGACGGCTTGACGTGCTCTTCAACAACGCCGGATTTGGCGGGCCTCCGTTGCTGCTGGAGGATCTTCCTTATGAGAAGTGGAAAGCGGTGGTCGATACCAATCTCACCGGCGCGTTCCTATGCACGCAGGAAGCTTTCAAGATGATGAAGGGCCAGGAGCCGCGCGGCGGACGCATCATCAATAATGGCTCGATTTCCGCGCATAGCCCGCGTCCGAATTCTGCCGCCTACACCGCCACCAAGCATGCGATGACCGGACTTACCAAGGTGACCTCGCTCGATGGGCGCAAGTACGACATCGCGTGCGGGCAGATTGATATTGGAAATGCGGCGACCGAGATGACGCGAGGGATGGCGCGCGGCGTTCCGCAAGCCAATGGCACGACGATGGTGGAACCGACCTTCGACGTGCATGATGTGGCGCGCGCGGTGGTCTTCATGGCGACGCTGCCGCTCGACGCGAATGTACAGTTCATGACGATCATGGCGACCAAGATGCCGCTGATAGGTCGCGGATAGAGGCGCGCTAACTCACAATAGACCCATCCTGTGCAACCGATAGCGTTGCACCTTGCGCAACGATCGCGACGCAATAGTGAAGAACAGTAACGGACGCAGGGCAAGGCAACCTAGAGGTCCGATCCTCTTCCTCCATTGAAGACTCTTCCATTCACCAAGTTTGCCCGCATCGGAATAAGTAGCGCTAGCCAGGTCTTGGAGTCCCGATATTTCATCCGAGTTCGGATGCCCAGTGTCATAAAGACGGCAAGCAGAATCCAGGGCACGTCGTGCAAGGTTGCTTCTAGCTAGTTGCTCGAGCTGCACATGGTCAGGAATTCTATCCTTGTAGTCTCGGAATAGTCTTTCAAAAGCCGCGACCACCTGCGTCAGATCGGCCAGCCGAGTGCTATACCTGCGCGTATGCAAGCCGGCTGAGTGGATGCGATAAAGCGCTTGATAGGCCCCGCCGATGTATCCTACATCGCCATGCAAAGCGAGCCGCATCCACATTTCCATATCAGCAGTATGGGGAAGCTCGTGACGGAAGCCGCCGATCTTCTTAAGGACGCTGGTGCGCATAACCACACCCGGCTGAAGGACACAGTTCTGAGCAAGGTCGCATCGGATCCGGAACCATTCACTTCCTTGCCAGATGCGCCAAGCCGGTCGAGCTGTACCCAGGTATCGGGGTAGGCGATCGCCATGAAAGCTATATACCCGGCCATAGACGATGCTTACTTCCGGATGCGCATTCAGAAGGTCACCGGCTCGCCGGAGCGAACCTCTTGTGAGAATGTCATCCGCATCCAGGATGACGGTATATGTATCGGTCGCCCAGCTGACTCCTTCATTGTAGGTGTTGATGTGGCCCTGGTTGACACCATGAACACGGAGTTCGACGCGCGGATCAGCGGCATAGGCACTAGCAATCTCTACGGAGTTATCGGTCGAGGCATCATCTAGTATGAGTATGCGCAGGTCTACATCGTTCTGTGTCAGAACACTTCCTATGCAGTCGTTAAGGAAGCGACCGTAGTTGTAACAGGGAACTATGACACTGACGCTGGGGTCGTTACCCATTTAAACGCTGACGTAGTTGATCTAGGAACGCGCGGCATCGCGCAAGACGTCGATCACCTTATCCTGCTGATCCTCAGTAAGCTCATGAAATAGCGGCAAGATGATCGACTGACGAGTCAGGCGTTCAGTTATGGGTAAGTCTCGATGCGCAATGTCTGAGTAGGCCTGCTCCAGGTGCGCGGCCATAAAGCCGCGGCGCGCCGAGATGCCGCTGGCCATCAGCTTTCGCAACAGAATGTTGCGCGAGATCGGAAAGTCCTTTGCCAAAACAATCCAGAAGGACTGGAAGTTAGTCTTCCCATATGAAGGATCTCTAACAGCTCTTATCCCCGGTATGTCGGCGAGACGTTGCTGGTAGCGACGCGCCAGCTCACGCCTGCGGGCGACGATGCGCTCCAGCCTTGTTACTTGAACGAGACCTACCGCGGCCTGAATATCGCTCATGCGATAATTGAATCCCATCTCGGGAAATTCTTCCAACACCGGCTCGATGCTCGCGTGGCGATCGGCGGCATTGATGTTCACCCCATGATCGCGCAGCCGACGGATGCGTTCGGCGAAATCCTCATTCGAGGTTAGCAGCATCCCACCTTCACCGGTGGTAATCACTTTGCGCGGATGGAAAGAGAATGCGACGAGCGGCGTATGAGTGCCGATAGGCTTGCCGCGATAGGTGGACCCTAGCGCGCAAGCTGCGTCTTCTACGATTGCGATTCCGCGTGGCTCGCATAGGTCGCGGATAGGGTCAAGATCGGCCGGCACTCCGCCTTGATGCACGACGATGATCGCTTTCGTGCGTGAGGTGAGAGACGGCGCGCTGGTAGCGGCTGAAATGTTCTGGGTTAGTTCGTCGACATCGGCGAATACCGGACTGGCACCTGTATACCGGACTACATTAGCGGTAGCTATAAAGGACAGCGATGGTACTACTACCTCGTCGCCGGGACCTATACCTAGAGCCACCAGCGCTAGATGCAGTGCTCCCGTACACGACGACACTGCTACAGCATAGCTGGCACCCACTTCGGCCGCGACAGCGCGTTCGAATGCGGCAACCTTGGGTCCTTGTGCGACCCATCCGGAAGCTAGGACCTCCTGGACGGCGGCGGCTTCCTCGGCACCGAACCACGGTCGCATCACAGGAATCATATGACACTCGTACTAACTTCGCGGTGCAGCCGGCGCATCCCGCGCAGCGTCTCTTATCGGCCATGACGTGTCAACAAATCAGTTATGTCGCCGGGCTCATGACTCAAGCGCCTGTCCGAATCCGGACGCGACCGCGGCAGCTACAGCGTTCATGTAATTCGCTTCACTGCTTGAGGCGCTCATCCGGGCGCGAGCCATCACTTCTCCGACCTTGAGCCCTCCGGTTTGCAAGCGCACCACCGGCTCGTCTCCGATGCTGGAAAGCATGACGCCCTGATGACTGGGCGGCGGCGCCTGGAGCGGCCAGAAGCTTACGTGGTGCCGTGTGAGCGCCTTGCGATCGATATCGCCCCAGAATTGCGCGACCAAGGCGCCCGGATGCCGGCGCGCGACGACTGCCGCTTCCCGCTCACCGATGATCACGTGGAGCCGCGGCGTCATCGCTACGAGTATGGCGTCAGCAGGCTCAGTGAGGCCGATGGCCTTGCTATGCTCGATACTCTCCACCCGCGCGCCGGATGCGACGAAATGATTCACCAAAAAGTCGCGAAACGGATTGTCGCACATTACTACAATCCGGCGACCCCGCGATGCTATGCCGGCATCGGCCAGGAGCCGCGCCGCGACCGGGCCCAGAAACGAAAACACATCGACCGCAGGATGCCTTTCATTCGTGCCGGCGACTGCAATGCCTCGCGCGGCACACGCCGCAAGGTCGACATCGCCCGCGCGCGACTCCCACGCCTCGTACATGAGCGGGACGACCGCCGTAGGTTTCATGCAATCGATCATCGCGCGATCGATGGGCCGCAGGTGACCGCTATTCGTGATGATGTCCGCCGCCGCGAGGATGTCACGCCTCTTTTTTGTGACGATTTCGATTCGCGTCTCCACGCTCAGCATTCGCGCCAGCGCCATCATCTCATGCGTAATTTCCGCAACGCTTCCGTAGTGCGAATCGCGCGCGAAGGCGAACACTAGCCGCGCTCCTGCCAATGCCGCCAGCAGAGAGGTCGCCGCGTACGCGCCTGATGCGGCCTCGGTCAGCACCGTCAAGCCCGAAAGATCCAACTCGCAGCGCGCGATCGCCTCGCGCATCAACGTAATCAGCGGCTCACTCACGCCCTACATATTTACGAAAAAAGCCGCGCGAGTATGTAGTGATCGCCTCGCAAGCGCCTCATGCGTTTAGTCGTCGCAGGCTTTCGGCGGACCACACCTTCGGTATCGCATAGATGGACTTGAACGCGCGCGCTTCCTTGGGAACCTGTACCCATGGCAGTTTGCTGCGGGTGAAGATGTGGACATCAGGTGTGATTGCCTCGGGTTTGTCGAGCGTGCCGGCGCGCACGAACAGGCAGTCGCCCAGCGCGATGCTGTAGCGGCTCCATACGTAGGTGCCGCATCGCTCGCAGAAGAACACCTCATGCTTCTTGCCGCTGCCGCCCTTGAGCATGAATGATTTCGGTTTGGCGCCGCGCGCCTCCACGAACTTGCGTTCGATCCAGATGTTGATGACATGGGGACCGCCGGTGATGCGCTGGCAATCGCGGCAATGACACGCGTGCACGATAAGCGGCGTATTGGTGAGTTTGTAGCGGATTGCTCCGCACGAGCATCCACCCTCCATACCCTTGACGGTTCTCGTTTGGGCGCTTGGCATGGCATTGTTATAGTCCACCTCAACTACGGAGACTTGGCAAAAGTTGCTATCGGCGCAAAAGTTGTCGTCAACGAATGTTCATCGCGATCCGCTCGCGAGCGCGCTCATCCGCAGGGAGCGCGATGGCGCTCGCGGCGGCAACTATGGGCGCGTTCTGGCCGAGGCCGATGGATGGCGTGCGCTCGATGTGGTCTGCACCGCCGGTCCGCGCGATCGTCCGTTCGAAGAGCGGCATGCGTGGTCGTCGATCTCGCTCGTGCTGGCGGGCACTTTCGCCTATCGGAGCACTCGCGGTCCCGCGCTGATGTCACCGGGTGCGATGGTGTTGGGCGGCTTCGGGCGTTCCTTCGAATGTTCGCATCAGCATAGCTCCGGCGACCGATGCCTGTCGTTTCAGTTCTCGCGCGAGCTGTTCGATGTTGTCGCGCGCGATGCGGGAGCATCACGCGTCGCATTCGATTGCGATCGCATGCCGCCGCTTCGCGCGCTGGCACCGCTCTCCGCGCGTGCCGTCAATGCCATTTTTAATCCTGCCGCGCTCGAAGAGATCGGCCTCGAACTCGCGGGCGCTGTCATTCGTATGGATGGCCGTCGGCCCGTCGCTACGACCATTCGCGATCGGATGCGCATCGCCGACGTATTGCATCATCTGGAGACGCATCGCGATGAACGTCATACGCTGGCCGAGCTGGCGAGCCTCGCGGGAGTCAGTCGCTACCACTTCCTGCGTACATTTCGAAGCGTGACCGGCGTCACTCCCCATCAATGGATACTGCGCGCGCGTCTGCGCGAGGCGGCCCGGCGTCTCGCCGCAAGTCGCGAGGCGATCACAGAAATCGCACTCGATGTCGGCTTCGAGGACCTTTCGAACTTCATCCGCAGCTTCCGCGCCGAGTTCGGTTTCTCGCCAGGCCGCTATCGGGCCGCCATGTCATAAGGAGATCGCTCATCATGAAGGGAATTTCGCATCTGGCAATCGGCGTCAGCGACATGGAGCGCTCGCTTCCATTTTATCGCGACCTGCTCGGCCTCGAGGTCATGCTCGACGCGGAGGAACCGGTCGGGCAGGGCAAGCGCCGCGCGGTCTACATGCGATGGAACTCCGGCGGCGGCTTCCTCGTGCTATCGCAGACGCTGGGACGCGAGCCGTCGGGCAAGCCGCTGCGGCTGCATCAGGTCGGCATGCATCACTTCGCGTTCCTGGTCGACGATTTGCGCGCACGCGCCGACAAGCTCGCAAAAGCCGGGGTCAAGATGATCATCCCGCCGTACGAGTCCGATTCGATCGCATACGGGGAGCGCGGCGGCGCGAAGGTGCTGACCTGCCTATTCGAGGATCCCGACGGCACCATTCTGCAGTTCGATCAGCGCATGTAGCGCCATGTAGCTGTGGTTGGGTTGCACGCATCGATGCTGCTGGAGCAAGATTTTGCCAGAGGACTTCGAGGATGAAGTACGAATTCATCTCCGCCGATTGCCATGTCGACTTGATCTGGCTGCCGCCCGATCTGTTCACCGCCAACGCGCGCGCCGCGCTGAAGGACCGCATGCCCTACGTCACCGAGACGCGCAAGGGCAAGATGTGGGTCGCCAAGAATGGCGCGAACTTCGGCCTCGCAAACGGGATGGGGTCGGCGGGACGCCAATACGTGCCCGGCCAGATTCATCGCTCCGATCGGATGGCGTCGACGGGCCTTTATGACGACGGGCTCAAGGGCATTCGGCGGCTGACCGATCCGGAGTTGCGTCTGAAGGATCAGGCGCGCGACGGCGTCCAGGCCGAGGTGCTGTACGGCATCCTCGGCGCCAGCATGCGGCTGAAGGACGACGAGGCCGCAACTGAAATGATTCGCATCTACAATGAATGGCTCGCGGGCTTTTGCCGCACGCATCCGGATCGCTATGCGGGCCTCGCGTCGATTCCGAGCCATAGCATCGATGCCGCGGTCGCCGAGGTGAAACGCGTCGCAGAGGAAGGCGCACTGCGTGGGCTGGATATCGCGAATCGCCCCGATATCGAGCCTTTCTGGGATCCGGTCTGGGAGCCGCTGTGGGCGGTTGCGGAAGAGGCGAGGCTGCCGGTGCATCTACACACCATCGGCGGGGCATTTCCCGATCTGAGCAAGTTCCCCGCGAAGGTTGGGCGCGCGGCGTTCGCGACGCTGATCACCAGCTTCCAGATGTACATGGCGGTGCCGCTGATGGCGATCATCTTCGGCGGCGTGCTCGAGCATCATCGCGGGATGCGGATGGTAATCGGCGAGAGCGGCATCGGATGGCTGCCGTACATCCTCGACCACATGGACCTCGAATGGGAGGATCAGTTCGCGGACCTCGACCTCAAGATGAAGCCGAGCGAGTACTGGCGGCGCCAGTGCTACGCGACCTATCAGAGCGATCGCATCGGCATCAAGATGCTCGACGAGATCGGCGAGGACAACATCATGTGGGGCAGCGACTTCCCGCATCCGGATGGCATCTGGCCGGACTCGCAGGAGTACATTCAGCGTGAGCTGGGGCATTTACCGGCGGCGACGCGGCATAAGATCGTGTGCGCCAACGCCGCCAGATTGTATGGGTTCCCTGCCGATTGACGACGATCACCTTAGGAGAGCAGAAAGCTAGCCGGTAGTCACTTTGATTCTCGAGGTCGACATATGTGATAAACTCTTGCACGGGGGTTTATGGAAGCCGAGACGACCTGGCAGCGAAATGCGCCGTCGCAGATTGTCCTCGACTCGATTTTCGCTGCTCTGGCTGCGATATGGATCACGTTCGCGATTGAAGACCGCGAGATAGGCAACACCCTCAAATTCCTCGAGGTTGTTTGCTCTTTGCTTTCGTTTTTCTTCTTTGCGATTTCAGCCGAAGGAACGACCAACGCTTACGACGAGAAAGATGTGCTCAAGTTCGTGTACTATCTGCTTTGGTACAACTTCGGGGTCATCCTGGTTGGGGGCGCGATTGGCATTCTCGTTTTGTCACACTTCGACGCGCATTTTCTGAGACGAATGGGCGAAATTCTCTGGTACATTTCACCGATAAAACTAGAGGTCTGCATCCGCCTTGGTTACCTCGCGCTGTTCGTCATGCTATTATGGCGATGGATTGAAGATGCAGTTTGGTTGCTATGCGCAAACGCAGAAGAATTTGAAGCCTACCTTTGTGAGCTCGACGATAGATCTCCTCCCGAACCGAACCGACACTGGCTCATGCGGCAAGTTTTCAGACGAAGGCTGAGAAATGAAAAAACTTCCGCATGATGGACTCTACACACGACTCAAACCCTCGCCCATTCACGGCATTGGAGTCTTCGCAGTCAGGCACATTCCAAAAGGTACTTACATCTTTCCGGACGACAACGAACCCATAGTGTGGGTCGACAAGAAAGACGTCGAAAACCTACCGCAAGCGATGCGAGAATTCTACGAGGACTTTTCAATCATCAAGGGTAACAAGTATGGGAGCCCGTGCCATTTCGATGCGCTAACTACGTCCTGGTACCTGAACCATTCGAACAGTCCCAACGTCAAGGCGGACCGCCAATACCGGTTTTACGCATCGAGAGACATAGCTGCAGGTGAGGAACTTACTTCCGACTATCGGACGTACTCGGACCTTCCCAAAAGGCCGAGCGATATTCGTGCGCACAACTTTACTCACAAGCGCGTTGGGGTTGAGGGTCATCGGCGCTTAGCTGGGAAACGCGCAGCTCAGTAGATACAGCTTCTAAGCCAGGCGAACGGCGCCTTGTCGCGGCGGGACCTCGCGGCCCTGTTGTCTAACCCATACCTGTGTCAATTCCACTCCGAGCAGAAAGATCAGCGCCGAGTAGTAAGTCCACATCAGAATCAGCGCCAGCGATCCGGCCGCGCCATAGGCGCTGTTTTTTCCCGCATGCGCGAGATACATCGCGATCAGAAACTTTCCGATCACGAACAACACCGCGATGAAGACGCCGCCGACCCAAACATCGCTCCAGCGCAACTGTAC
>DATGKG010000539.1:0-3426 GCA_035294805.1 Binataceae bacterium (SeqCode)
GGCGGCGCGCACTTTCGGAATCATTTCATCCATCGCGATGACTTGCTTGCCGGCGAGAAAACCGCATCGCTTGGGAAAAACCTGATCCTCGATATGCAACGCGGCGGCGCCGGCGTCTTCGTACTCGCGCACCGTGCGCCACACGTTCAGCGGATTTCCGTAGCCGGTGTCGGCGTCGCAAATCAGGGGAATCTTCACCGAGTTGGCGATCGCGCGAACGTTGGCGGTCATCTCGGTCATCGTGAGCAGACCGAGATCGGGAAATCCGCGGGCGGCGGAGGTGCCGAAGCCAGTCATGTAAATCGCTTCGAAGCCGGTGGCCTCGGCCAGCTTGGCCTGCAGACAATCGAACACGAAGGGCGCGACGATCATTTGCTTGCGCGCGAGTAACTCGCGCAGGCGCGCCCTCGCGGCGTTCATCAGGCGAAATAGTCCTCGGCGCGGACCACCGGGATTTCGATGTTCAAGACGCGATTGTTGCGCAGCACCTTGATATTGACGTTGCCGGCGGGATTGTGATCGCGCAGTGATTGATACAGCTCGCGGCGCTCGTTGATATCGTGCCCATCGACAGTGATCACGAGGTCGCCCTGCTGGATGCCCGCCTTGTCGCCGGGGCTGCCGGGCATCACGCCTGCGATGACCACGTGTTCACGCACAGTGTACGAGATGACGCCGATCCACGCTTTCGAGGGAGCGGTGACGCGTCGGCCGAACTTGATCAGCTCGTCGCGGGTTTGCAGTACGCATTCGCCCGGGACGGCGAGGATGGCACGGCCCATATCGGCAAAATTCAGATACGACACGCCGATCAACTCGCCGCGCGAATTGCAGACCGGCCCGCCGGACAATCCGATATTGAGCGAGCTGGCGGTCACGCACAGGCTGCGGTCGAGCACGAATTCCCAGACCGCGTCGAAAGGTCCGGTGTAAGTGATCATTCCCGCATCGGCGCATCGTTTCTCACCACCCAAGCTGGCGACGCTGAATACTTCCTGGCCCGGCAGGCAGCTTTCTGCGCTGACCACTTCGAGGCGTGGATAATTGCTGCCCTCGATTTTCAGCAGACCGAGTCCGGTGTGATAATCCTTGGCGATTATTTTCGCGGGCAGCTGATCGCCATTGACCAGCGTGACGATGACGCTCTGCGCGCCCAGCAGCATGTAATGGGCGGTCAGGATGAGTCCGTCGCTGCTGACCAGTGTGCCGGTCCCGCGGCGATCGGTGCCGAGTCCAATCGCGGCGGAGACATGCGTCTCGGGGACCTGCGAATGCACCCCCACCGTCGCGCGCGCGACTTGTTCCAGCAATGCCGGCCTTGCGTTCAAGATACTAACTCTGGAGCTAAAGCCTTAAGCAAATGGCGCGTGGATTCAAGCTGCGATGCTCTTGCGTGTCGCGCGGCGATCGGCGATGGAATTTCGCGACCCAAAAAAAGAGGCGGCCTCATCGCGAGACCGCCTCATGACGAAATCCGTCTTGGTTATTTTTCGGAGGTAGCTGACCCCGCGCCATTCGTCTGCGGCCGCAGCGCCAGCAATTGCAGAGCGGTGCCGAGGTCGAGCTCGCTGTACTTCTGATTGTTGTACAGGATGTCGAGACGATTCACCGCATCCTGCGGCGTCAACTCCGACATCGAAAGCTGCGTCTCGAGCTGATGGATGATCTTGCGCGAGCCTTTCCAATGAAAGAGATCGCCTGCGGTAGTGAGAGTGTCGAGCTTCGAAACGCTTACCCGCATCGCGTCGGCATAGCCATTCACGTAACCGTCTTTCGCGTTCCGATTGAGCTTGTTCCAGAACACGCCGTCATGACTCGCGCTCGCCGATGCGAAGGCGACCGCGCAGCTCGCGACAAACCCCACCACCACCCCAGCAACAAATTTCTTCATGTAGCACCGCTCCCTGAACAGACCCGTGGTTACCTATTTAGCAAATTTGCGATCGAACTGCAAAAGCGGTTGCAAACTATATGCTTTTGGCCTTTCGAGACCTCGTAGCCCGTGTCGATTGCGGCTCAAATGGCTCATCTAAGTTAGCTTGAGCATATTAGCGACCTTACAGTTGGATCATTCGCCGGCTTCGTTGATCCTTATACGATGGATCGGGCAATTTCGTTTCAGGATTGCTCCAACTTGATGGCCTCCATTTACGACCAGGTTCTCGCCTTCATTGCCGCGCCCGACGCCGGCAACTTCGATCCGCTCGCGCTGGAGGTTTTCCGTCATCAGGCCGCGACCGTCCCCGCCTATCGCGAACATTGCCGCGCGCTCGGATTGCGCCCTGACGCGGTTGCCCATCTGGAGGATATTCCGCCGGTAAGTACGCTCGCGTTCAAGTACGTGCGGCTTGCGTGCGAGGAAGTCACCACCGGCGAAAAAGCCTTTCGCACCAGTGGCACTACCATCGGAGGCGCCGAGCGCGGAACGCATGCCGTCCCGCATCCGGAGGTCTATCGCGCGTCAGCGCTCGCGCATCTACGAACGATGATATTTCCCGACAACCGGCGCATGCGCATCCTCGCGATGCATCCGACGGCGGATCGGATGCCGGAGTCGTCGCTCTCGCAGATGATCACCTGGTGCATCGAGGAGTTCGGCGCCGGCCGCTGCGAGTGCGTCGCCGATCGCAAGCGCGTCGATACCAACGCGGCTCACATCTTTCTGAAAGATGCGCAACGCGATCGCGCGCCGGCCTGCATCCTCGCGACGACTGCATCGCTGGGCGCACTGTTCGCGCATCTGGAACATCTTGATGCCCGCGTCGCGCTGCCATCGGGCTCGCGCATCATGGATACCGGGGGCGCGAAGGGACAGGCGATTGCACTCGACGCGCAAGCAGTATGCGATCGTGCGCGCGAGTTTCTCGCCGTCGCGCCCCGGTTAGTCATCAATGAATACGGGATGACCGAACTCTGCTCGCAGCTCTACGATGCGACGTCATTCAATTCGGATGAACATGCGGCGCCCAATCAGCGGGTGAAAATCGCGCCGCCCTGGATGCATGCGGCGGCGGTCGATCCGGTCAGCCTCCATCCGGTTGGGGCGGGCGAAATCGGATTGCTGCGGTTTTTCGATCTGGCCAATGCGGGATCGGTTTCGGCGATTCTTACCGAGGACTTCGGCATCGTGAACGGCGATCGGGTGCGCGTGCTCGGACGCGCCGGCCTCGCCGAGCCACGCGGATGCGCGCTTGCGATCTCGCAATTCGAAGCGGCCGAAAATGGTCGCCCACAATGACAACTTCCTCTGCATACGGCGACGATTCGATGCGCGACGCGATCGCGCGCATGCGACGAGACCTCGCGCCAAGTTGCCCACCAAGTTCCGCGCCAGCGAGCGCTGCTGACGCGCTCGCTGCGACATTCGACAGGTGGGACGCGCGCGACTTTTCGGACCGCCGCGCCGCAATTGCGCAGATCGCCGCG
>DATGKG010000540.1:0-8107 GCA_035294805.1 Binataceae bacterium (SeqCode)
GAAGAACCGGCGGGCGAATCCATGCAAAACCGTTTCCGGCCACATAAGCTCTGGCCACGCGCAAAGGAGCGCGAAGTATCGGGATCAGAATCAACCCCGCCACTGCTATAGCGCCTACAATCTTCAAGCTACGGCCAGGCCGCGGACTATTCCGGAAGTCCGTTCGTTCAGCGTGCAGCGTCGATGCGAGCCATATGACTTCGGCGGCCGCTACCGAACCTGCGGTAAAGTGTGTGGCTATCGCGAGCAACGAACAAGCCGCCAGACCTACGTAATTCCACCATCGACCGATGCGATCGGCGCGCAGGAAAAACCATACCTGGCCCAATATGGCGGGAACCAGGACCATGTACATTCGCGCATAGCGCGATTGAACGATCATCGGAAGATTGGTCGCTACCAACAATGCGGTGGTAGCAGCGAGCCAATTTCGCGATGTCTCAGTCCCATCGCTACCGGACAGTCCGCGCAGTAACAACTCGCGGACAACCACGAACGTCAGCAGGATCGAGATCACACCCAGTGTCGCCGATAGCCCTCGCAGAGCGAACAGGCTGTCCCCAAAGACGCGCATCCACAAATGCAGCGCGGCGTCGTGGACACCTAGCTTGCCGGGATTGAGCCAAAGTGCACGCTGGATGACCTCGTGGGTGTTCGGCGCGGATGCAGCGGTCCATGAAAGCGCCTCGGTCGCATCCATGTCGAAGCGCTCCAGATGAGCGAAGCGCGCCCACGTTCCTATCGCAAGGGCGGCGCACAAAATCACGATCGTCGAGTTGTTAAGCCTCGATGGAAATTCGGCGGCCGTATCGGAACCATCGGCGCTAGCTGAATCGGCGCCCGTCACTCGACGATCGCTAGAAAGTCGCACTGCACCAGCATCGGATCGGGTAGCTGATACACCAGCGTATGCCGCGCGGGCCGCGACTTCGGATCGGGAAACATTTTCGTCCATTGCGGATCGATGATCGATCGAGCGGCACGATCGCGCACCCAGATCGTCATCTTGAGAATGTCTTCGGTAGTGCCGCCGCCGGCCTCGACGATTTTTCGCACGTTGGCGAACATCGCGACCACCTGCGCCTCGAGACCGTCGGGAATTTTTCCGGTCGTGCTGTCGAGTCCGGCGATGCCGCCGGACGCGATCATGTTGCCGATCCGCGATGCGGCCGGAATCGGCGTGCCGCCGTGTCCGAATCCTTCGACCTCGATGCTGCGTCGTTTGCTCATCAGGGTTGCTCCTTCACATCCAGCGCGCGAACGCCAGTCCGATGCCGGTGCCGGCAGGCGTGCGATAAACCGGTATGTACTCAATCCAGCTAACCTTGACGCCATCGAGAATTCCGGCGACCGCGATCCAGTTGCGAATCTCCGACGAGCCGGATTTCAGCAGCTTGACCGGAAGCCGGCACAAATCAGTCCCGTCGCCGCTCTTCAGCGCGCCGATGATTCGATGATCGAGCGGCTCGTTGGTGACGAAGTGGCTCAGCCCGCCCGATGCGATCACCGCGACGCGCCGATGAAGCGGACTCGCATCGATCGCGGCGCGAATCGCGCGCCCGATTGCATAGCATCGCGCGGGCGTCGGCTGGTTGGGCGGATAGTAGGTGTTGAGCAGCACCGGCACGATGCGCGCTTTGATCCGCACCATCAGGCGCGTGATGACGAATCCATACGCGTGACCGAAGCCATGCGTATCGGGATCGCTGACCTTCCCGCATGCGCCGATGTCGATACCGCTCTCGATGAGATGCTCGATGAGGCCTCGCGCGAACTCGCCATCGCATTCGAATTCATGATGCTCATCCATCGCGTAGGCCTTCGAGAGCACGCGCATGAATTCGGGATCGCCGATGCGGCGCGCGCCGAACGTATGTGTGACGGCCTTGTCGCCGTAGAAAATCGAAATGGCGGGAAGATTGCCCGCATCGAAGAGTTCATGCTGGTCGTCGCCGACGATCAGCACGACATCAGGGTGCACGGCCGCGAGGTCATCGGCCAATCGATCGAGCGACGCCTGCACCTTGCGCGACTGCTGCGTGAGACTTTGGAGGCTCGCCTCGCTCTCGTAGGATCGATTGATGCTCGCGAGTTCGTCGTAGGTGCGCAGGTCGCCGTCGAGGTCATACAACTCGGGGTTGCTGCGATCGCTGATCGCGCGCTGCTCCCACATCGGCGCATCGGTGGCGGCGAGTGGACTGTGCGAAGTGCCGAGTCCGAGTACCAGCTCTGCCATGTTTCTACCTGCGACTCATTGCGCGCGCGGCGGCAGCAGGCGCGCATCCTGAAAACGCTGGAACCATTTGCGCAGCATGTCCTGCGTGTCGATGCAGTCGTGAAATCCCGCCTGCCGCGCCTTGACGGTGCTCACCAGCATCGGGCGTACGCGCGCGAGCGAGGCGAAGCACGCATCGGCAAAGTAGAACGACTCGCCCACGAACGCATACAGATTCGCCGGCGCGCGCAGATTGTACTTGCGCACGATCGCGGACCATTCGGCCTCGCGCTTGGGCATCTCCTGCGCGAGGGAGATCGGCTCGGGCGCGCAGGTTTCCATCCCCAGCGCGTCGGCTATCGTCGGCCACAGGTCTTCCCACGATGCCACGTCGCCATTGGTGATATTGAAAATTTCGTTGCGACACGCCGGCGATTCGGCCGCCCACTGCATCGCGCTCGCCAGGAGATCGGTATCGACCATCTCGAAGACCGATTCCATCGCGCCCGGAAACGGCAGCGGCAGACCGGCCTCGCGCCGGAGCGCCGCGTACACGCCGATTGCGGGAATCAGGTTGAGATTGCCGCCGATCGCCTCGCCCATCACGATTTGCGGCCGCAGGATAGTCCAGTACCATCGTGCGCCGGCCTGCTTCGAGCGGAGGTAATCCTCCTGCAGCCAGTAGAAATTCTCATGCCGATGGCGCGGCGCGCGCTCGCGGGCCGGAACCGGAATCGGACCGAGATGCGCGCCGTAGGCTTTTGTGCCTTGAAGTAGGGTGACGTGCTCGAGGTTGCGCGCCGCTGCCGTCAGCGGCTCGAAGAGATTTTGTAGCATGGTCAGGTTCTGCTGCATCTGATCGCGATCGCGCCATCCCTCGATGAGGCCGGGCTTTTCAGTGAGCGCGGCATACACGAGATGCGTGACATCGGACATCTGGCCGAAAACCTCGCGGCATCGGTTGGCATCTTTGAGATCGACGGAAATAAAGGTCGCGCCCTCGATGCCTTCGGGACGCCGGCGCGAAACCGCTACCACATCCCAATCGCCCAGCTTCGCGAAATGGCGAACGGCGCCGAATCCCACCAAGCCGGACGCTCCCGCGATCAGCACCTTCTTCTTTCTGTCAGCCATCTCCATCTCTCATACAATCTTGACAATGCAGAAGGGAAGTCGCATGTCAAATTGAGAAGTGGGCGTCCGCTAAGGAAACGGAGGAACCATGCTCTCCAAGGAAGACAACGAACTGTTGTGTCGGGTCGGCCCCGGGACGCCGATGGGCGAGTTGATGCGGCAATACTGGATTCCCGCGTTGCCGTCGAGCGAGTTCCCCGCCCCGGACTGCGCGCCCAAGCGCATGCGGCTGTTGAGCGAGAACCTCGTTATGTTCCGCGACAGCAAGGGACGCATGGGAGCGATGGCCGAGGCGTGTCCGCATCGCGGCGCGAGCCTGTACTTCGCGCGCAACGAGGAATGTGGGCTGCGATGCGCCTATCACGGCTGGAAGTTCGACATCGACGGGCAATGCGTCGATCTTCCGACCGAGCCCGATGATCGCATCCGCGAATCGTTTCGAAGCAAGATGCGAGCGAAAGCGTATCCGTGCCGCGACGTGAATCACATGGTCTGGATTTATATGGGAGCGCGCAAAGAGCCACCGCCGTTTCCCGCATTCGAGATTAACACGTTGCCGTTGGACTTCGTAGGCAAGCCCAACATCATGATGGAAGAGGCGAACTGGCTGCAGAATCTCGAGGGCGACCTCGACTCCGCGCATCTGGACTGGATTCATCGCCGCCTTACCAAGGATAGCCCGAAGCCTCCGGTGGGCATGCGCGGGTTCTGGAATCCCGACCGGCGCGCGCCGCGGCTTGACGTGGTGCCGACCGAATATGGCGCGTTCTACACCGCGAAGCGCAGCCTGTCGGAAGGCGAAGAGTGGCATCGCATCAACCAGTTCATCTTCCCGTTCCACAGCATGATCACGATTGGCATGCCGAACGTGGTAGGTCTGCGATCGTTCGTGCCGATCGATGATTACAACGCGATGCTTATTTCGCAGAATGGACAAATCCATAAGCCGGTGACTGAGGAGGAGTCTCTCATACGCGCCAACGCTTTCGACGAGGTTGGCGGATACATCGAGCGCACCAACGATCCGCGCACTTACTTCCTGACGAAGGCCAACAAGCGCAACGACTTCATGCGCAATCGCGAAGTCGAGAAGACCTCGATGTTCAACGGCGTGCCTTTCGTCGTCAACTTGCAGGATCGCGCGATGACGGAACTGATGTGCGATGCCGATGGCAATCCCATGTACGATCGCACCCAGGAGCATCTGGGCTCATCGGACGCGATGGTCATAGCGGTGCGCAAGCAACTGCTACACGCTGTCGTGCGGCTACACGACGGCGGCGGATCCCCGGCGAACGTCGAAAACGTGCGGCTCGATCGGGTGCGGTCAGCGTCGCTGCGATTACCGGTCGGCGCCGACTGGAAGAACATCAGCGAGGCGCCGCGCAATGCCGATTCCGGTCAGCCTCCCTCGGCGGACTTGCCGTTGATCATGTAGGCATCAGGCCTTGGCGCGACCGGAAAGCTGACGGCCCTTGTCGAGCGCGGCATAGCCTCGCGTCGGCGCGGCCATCAGGAAGTGGTAGCCTTCGCTTAGGATTCGCTCGACGTTGTTGGAATCGACATGAGGATGACCGACCGGAACATGGTGCTCCTTGCAGGTCTTGACGACCTGCGCCATCGCTTCCAGCAGCGCCGGATGATCATATTGGCGCGGATGACCTAGCTCCTGACTTAAGTCACCTTCGCCAATGAGTATAAGTCCTATACCTGGAACCTTCTTAAGGATGTCAGGAAGGTTTGCGATACCTTGAGTGTCCTCGATCATCAGGATGACGAGAATTTCGCCTTGCGGACTCAGCGGCCACACGTCGGCGCGGCTGTAGTATTGCTGCTGCGTCACGCCCCAGTAGCGAATGGCCGACGCGGGGCCATCGCCGCGGATGCCGGCGGGCTCGTACAGCGGAGCAGACTTAAGTCGCGGATAGCGGCATGCGGCGACCGCATTGTAGGCCTGATCGACGGTGCTGATGTGCGGCCACACTATGCCATAGGCACCGAGGTCCAAAGCTTGTTTGGCCAGCCACTGGTTCTTCTCCTCGCCATTGGCGGGAACTCTTACGATAGGTGTAACTGCGGGAGCTAAGGATGCGGCTTGTGCGATCTGCCCACGATTGAGCAAATACTGGAGCGAGTCACGCAAAGCACGGATGTCCCAGGGGTTATGCTCCATTTCGAAAACGATCGCGTCGTATCTGGAAGTAGACGCGGCAAGGGCTGAATCGATATCGGCGGTGACGAAAGTGCTGAATGCAGGAAGACCTTGTTCGAAGGCGCGAATGACACCATTGAGGCGCGAGATTTCAGCCATAGTGGTTCCCCTGAGGAGCCGCATCCTAGCAGAAAGTGAGCGTCGCCTATAAGCTCCGCGCGATGCGCATAGTGAGGGTCATATGATCATCGATTGTCATGGACACTATACGACCGCGCCGCGCGAGCTGGATCTCTTTCGGGAAAAGCAACTGGCGCACTTCAAGGAGATATCGCAACCGGTGCCGATGCCACTGAACATCAGCGACGCGCAGATTCGCGAAAGCGTCGAGAAGTTTCAGCTCAAGATACAAAAGGAGCGCGGCACCGACCTGACGATATTTTCGCCGCGCGCCTCGGGCATGGCGCATCATGCGGGCAATGTCGCGACGAGCGCCGAGTGGGCGGGCGTGTGCAACGACATGATTCATCGCGTATGTACGATGTTTCCCCAAAACTTCGTTGGCGTCTGCCAGTTGCCGCAATCGCCGGGCGTCGCGCCATCG
The DNA here is from genome assembly GCA_035294805.1 of Binataceae bacterium (SeqCode). Taxonomy (GTDB): domain Bacteria; phylum Desulfobacterota; class Binatia; order Binatales; family Binataceae; genus DATGKG01. The sequence goes on from DATGKG010000540.1 coordinate 6,106, forward strand.
AATTGCATCGCGGAACTCGCGCGATGCGTCGAGGAGCTGGGTTTCATCGGATGCAATTTGAACCCCGATCCCTCGGGCGGCTACTGGACCGATCCGCCGTTGACCGATCGATGGTGGTATCCGTTGTATGAAAAGATGTGCGAGTTAGAAGTGCCTGCGATGATTCATGTCAGTGCGTCTTGCAATCCGAACTTTCATACCACCGGAGGCCATTACATTGCTGCCGACACGACTGCGTTCATGCAGTTGCTTACGTCCGATCTGTTCAAGGACTTTCCCACCTTGAAGTTCGTCATTCCTCATGGCGGGGGTGCGGTGCCATATCATTGGGGACGCTATCGTGGACTCGCGCAGGACATGAAGCGTCCGCCCCTATCGGAGCTGGTGATGAACAATGTCTACTTCGACACCTGCGTCTATCACCTTCCCGGTATCGAGCTGCTGACGCGAGTTATTCCCTCCGATAACATTCTCTTCGCATCCGAGATGGTCGGCGCCGTCAGAGGCATCGATCCCGAAACCGGCCACCATTTCGACGATACCAAACGCTACATCGACGCGGTCGCGTGGCTAAGCGAACTGGATCGGCGAAAAATCTACGAAGGTAACGCGCGGAAGGTCTACAAGCGTCTCAAGACCGCGGCATAGTTCTTCTATTCCGTCCTGTTCAATCGCGCTGAACCATTTCGTTCATCCCCTTCGAACGCCTCTCAGTTTGGAAGGCCAAACCACTCAAGGAGGCAGGGGAAATGTCAGAAATTGCCAAGCGGGAAACTCTCGAAACAACCCGGGAAACTACGAAGACCAGGGAAGCGGGTGATGGAGTCCGCCTCGCGCAGGGGCGGTTCCTCGACGAACTCCCGGGCGCGGCGTTTGCGGCGGTGACCTTAGTGTGGGTCATCTCGTCGTTTGCCGGCCTGTTCTGGCGCAATCTGCCAGCAGAGTTCATCACTCATGTGCACGCCTTCGCGCAGCTGGTTCTCGGCCCCCATGTAACCGTCGCGTCACGCGTCGTCAGCGTGGCAGGCATAGGAAAGGCGATCTACCAATATGTAAATCGCGGTCCTGGCTGACGGTGAGTAAAACGGTCCGGAGGGAACCCCCACCCTTCGGACCTCCTTCATTCGGATGTTCTACCCTTGCCAATGCGCGAGGAACTTCAACGCGCGAATGCTGGGGAGGAAGAAGTATCCGCCGCCTTTTACTGTGACGAAGCTTTGTATCCCGCTTATGCGGCGATTCAGCGGCTTATCCTGAATCGTGAATTGACCTTTGCCGGCGTTGCCACCGGCGATCGGATCAGCATCGTTATCGAGTCCGTTGAAACCGGGATCGTTGAGCCAGCTCTGCTGGATGAACTCAAACTGACGCCGCAAGTTAGCGTTGAGAGCGATGAAGTATAGTCCGCGATCGAACTGCGGATTCTTCGGGGTAAATGGCCTCGCGGGCTCGCAGAAGCTACGCCCTCGCCGGATGATCCGATGGCGCCTTGTTGATTGCAGCGACCTTTGCGGCGGCATCGACAAAGAATCGCGCGGATTAGCGCGCCGGATGTGCGCACCTATCGGGCAGCTCAATCCGTCAGGGTCGTCGGACATATACAGGAACTTGTTCTCGGGCTTGCTTCCAGGCGAATCGGGAGAAAGTGCGAGTGGCGCCCCGCTGCGCCATCGACCGATCATCTTCGCGGCGAATAGCTCCCGCTGTTGCTTCGCATTGAGTCCCGGCATCTGCGGCGAATGCGCGTTAACGAAACTCCAGAACCCTTCGACATCCTGCTGCAGCTTGCGGAAAACGAGATAGGTGCCATTCAAACCGAACGCTCGAAACTCGGGCTGCTGCGGATGCGCAGCGAGGTAGCCCGATGGATCATTCCAGTTTTCGACGCTGGGGATGCGAGTTAGCTGCCCGAGTTGATTCTCGTAGCCCAATAAAAACTCGCCGGTCTCAACCGAGTTTTCCGACCATTCGCCATGAGCGCTCAGACCTTTTACAGCCGGCT
>DATGKG010000541.1:0-19468 GCA_035294805.1 Binataceae bacterium (SeqCode)
CGCAGGGCATGCGATATCAATCGTGATGGCGCCGGGGCTGCGGCCGGATGCTGGCGCTGATGGATCCGATTCAGTTGTGGTATTTTCTCCCCACTATTAGTGACTGAGGCAGAAAGGTTGCGATGCTCCATTGTCGATGAGTCTGTCGAGCCGAAGGCGGAAGGATTCACGCGTGCCGTATCGAGCATTTAGACGCAAAATCACCGCGAGTTTTTTTGCGCCGTTTATTTTTGCTCTGGTCATCCTTGCCTCTTTCGTGCTGTGGGGAATCGACAATCAAGCCGCGACCAACGAATGGGTCCAGCATAGCGACCGCGTGATGCTGCGCGGCAAAGACGCCGAAGTCGAATTGCGCGACATGGAGATCGCCTTTCGGGGTTACGTAGTTTCGGCCCAGCAGCGCTACCTCGATGATCTCGCGGAAGCGCGAGCGCAGTTTTCCAAAGACCTCGGCGAGCTGGTTACCTTGGTCGCGGACAATCCTTCTCAGGAACAGCTGCTCGGCAAGGTCACTGAATCCAAGGAAGCATTCACTGAAGCGCTCGAGCGGCTGATCGCACAAAGGAGCAGTGAAGGACCCGGTACGGACCCAATTGCGCTGCTCCATCCCCATGCGCGACCGGTCTTCGATGCGCTCGAGAATTTTATTGCCGCCGAGGAGCAAATTCGGATGCAGCGCACGTCACATCAACGCGCCGCGTACCGGATGCTGTTTGCGCTGGTGCCGCTGATCTCGCTCATCGTGATGGCCGTGCTGAGTTATTGGGGAGTGCGCCAGATCGACCTGGCCACCGAGCAGTTTCATGAGGCGCTGGACAACGCCGAAAAGGCGCGCACCGAAGCTGAGAAGGCCGGCGCATTGGCGGAGAAGGCCAGCCGCAGCAAAGACCGCTTCCTCGGCACCGTGTCACATGAATTGCGCAATCCGCTCAATTCGATTCTTCTATGGTCGACCGCGCTGCTGCGCGATAAAACTCTAAGCGAGAACAGCCGCCGCGGTATCACCGCGATCGAACGCGCAGTCCGGGTTCAGAGCCAGTTGATCGAGGATCTCCTCGACATCTCGCGGATCGAGAGCGGGCGCCTGCGCCTCGATGTCCAAACCGTCGATCTCGCCGAAGTGGTGAAGGCCGGCATCGAGAGTATGCGCGCCGCCGCCGACGCCAAATCCATTACGCTGCAGGAGATTCTCGATCCCCGCATCAACGGCATCACCGCCGACCCGGGGAGGCTTCAGCAAGTGGTGTGGAATCTGGTTTCCAACGCGGTCAAATTCACCCCCAAGGGCGGCAAGATTCAGGTCCGGCTGGAAAGGGTGAACTCGCACGTTGAGATTATCGTCGCCGATACCGGACAGGGCATCGAACGTGCCTCGCTCGGATCGGTGTTCGAACGCTTTTGGCAAGCCGATGACTCGGGTCACGCCCAGCGTGGAATCGGACTCGGCTTATCCATCGTAAAGGAACTCGTAACTCTACACGGCGGCACCGTCATGGCGGATAGCGAGGGGGTCGGCAAGGGCAGCACCTTTACGGTACGTTTGCCGCTTCCGGTGGGCACCGCGGCGTCGAATGAAAACCGGCGTCATCCGATGGGGGCTGCGACCGGAGAAGCGCCCCCGCAGCGACTCGACGGCCTTTCGATTCTGGTCGTCGATGATGACGTCGACACTTGCGACGCGCTGCAGAATCTCCTCGGTGCGCTGGGCGCGAGCGTGACCGCCGCGACCTCGGCGCGAACCGCGCTGGCGCTGTTCGATAAGCTCAAACCCGACGCCGTTATTTCGGACATCGGGATGCCGGTCGAGGATGGATATTTTTTCGCGCACGAACTGCGCAAGCGCGACGGCAGAGATGGCGGCACGCCGTTGGTCGCATTGACCGCCTACGGAGGGGTCGAGGATAAGGTGCAAATCCTTACGGCGGGTTTCGACAGCCATGCGGTAAAGCCGGTCGATCCGGTCGAGCTGTCGGCGATTTTGAAAAACTGCATCGCCGCGCGCCGCGGCGCTGCGCGCGTCTAGCCCGCGTCGACTTGCGAATAGCGGGATTTCTTCCTCGCGAAGCGCACGAACGCGATCGTGTCGTATAGCCCATGACATATGATAACCGCCCACAAATTATGGCCGCTGACGACAAACAGCAGGCCGAACAGCATCGAGAGCTGAGTGATGATGATCGCGGCGCGCAGCCCCTGATAAAGATGGATGACGCCCGCGCCGATTGCCGCGACGACGATCGCAACCGCGGCGGCGAGCGGCATCGCGAACCGTGGCGCGATCAGCGCCTCGATCGATTGCAGCAGGATTCCGCGAAAGATCAGTTCCTCGAGAAATCCTCCCAGCAACCATGCGACGACAATCCCGATCAGCAGTTTTAGCGTGGACTGCTGCAACATGCTGAAGGTGCGCAGGTCCGGCGGCTTCGCAACCCATCGCGTGGCGATGCGATCGGCGACCGGACTGTAAGCCAGCATCAGCGCGAGCCATCCGGCGGCGAATGCGATCGTAGAAGGCCACGATGCGGATGCGCTGAGACCGAGCGCACGCGTGGTGAGCCGATGATCAATTAACGCGATCATCGTATACAGACCGACGACGAACATTCCTCCGGTCAGGACGATTGTCGAACGCCGGAATCGAATCGCGACCAGTGTAAGCCAAATCGCGATCAATGCAACTGCGGTCAGCTGGAAGTCTGTCAAAGGTTCCCTCGCTAGCCGAACCGCCGGAGTGGACTCTTCACGGACCGGTGGTGCGGCTTGCGCAGCCTAGACTGATTTGTAACTATGAGCGAGTTTTGAGAAGTAGCGGCCTTGCTTCATTTTTGGCCGTCATCCACGAACGATCACTAGACAACAGGAACTGTTTTTAGATCCGGTAATACCAGGAGGTGAGTTAGGATGAAGACAATGGCAAGACTGCTGGTCGCCCTCACGGTCGGTGCGATGCTCGCGAGCTGCGGTCCCGACATGCAGAAGATCAATGCCGCCGGCGACAAGGCCGAAGCCGATTCCACCAAGGCCGAAGCCTCGGCCCAATCGGCGGAACAGGCCGCAGGGCAGGCCGATGCGGCCGCGCGTCAGGCTGAGAATGCAGCTTCGGGCGCCGAGGATGCGGTGCGAAGGGCCAACGACGCGGTATCGCGTCTCGAGGCGGCCTTCTCGACTTCGGTCACGAAGTAAGCTTTCGCCGCAAGTTTAGAACAAGTCCAGGAACCGATAGGCGGGAGGAGTAATCCTCCCGCTTTTCAGTTTCGACGCGATCCGAACTCGTCGCTATCGCTGCGCGGTAATCTTCGAGTTTTAATCTGACGGCGCGCTGGATGCGGCTTTCTTGCCGGTGGCCGACGCCTTCAACGCGTCGAGCACGCGCTCGTGGATGACGGGATTGCGCTCGATCTTGTCCTCGAGGGTGCGGAACTGATCCACCGTCAATCCCTGCTTGGAAGCGGCCTGCTCGACGCTGAGGCCATGATTCTTCTGCATCGCGGAATACACCGCGATGTACTTGTCGACCTGGTCGGTCGGAATGGCTTCCTCGTCGGATGTTCCTTCGTCGTCTTGCGCGATCGTCGTTGCGCGCGCTGCAGTCGAAACAGCTATCGCGTGGGCGGAGGTCGCGACCAGGGCCGCGAGCAGCACGCCCGAAATTACCGCGAGGAGCGGGAACATCAGCTCTGCTTGTTTGCTTCTAGACACGCGAAAATACTGACCTCCACCGCGAAAATCGAACCTGATGAGCGAGACTCATAGTCGCATCAGCTCAGATGCAGTTTGCATAGTGGCATGTGCATAGTGGCATGTGATGGATGCGTCCGAAAGGCCTCGGCCGGCGCGCGCGCCAGACTCTTGCAAAATCCCACTACGTGCTTAAGTTGTCATCTGTTCTCCGGCGCATTGGTGTATCCAAGGCCCGGGAATTTTCGGAATCCTCACATAGCGAATCTAACGGAGACCAAGGCTAATGCCAGCCAAAACGGTTGAGCTTCATGAGAAAGCGCGCGCCGGAATTGTTCGCGGCGCAAACCTTGTCGCGCAGGCCGCGCGCGTCACCCTCGGGCCCAAGGGCCGCAACGTCCTCATCCAGCGATCCTTCGGTGCGCCCCTCGTGACCAAAGACGGCGTCACGGTGGTGAAGGAGATCGAACTCGAAGATCGCTTCGAGAACATGGGCGCGATGATCCTGCGCGAGGTCGCGCAAAAAACCGGCGAAGTCGCCGGCGACGGCACCACCACCGCCACCGTGCTGGCGCGCACGATGGTGACCGAGGGCATCAAGCTGCTCGCCGCGGGCCTCGCGCCGATGGAAATCAAGCGCGGGATGGAGGCTGCCCTGGTTGCCGCGCGCGACGCCATCAAGGCGATGGCGAAGCCAATCAAGGATCGCGAGCGGATGGAGCAGGTTGCCACCATCGCGGCCAACGGTGACGCCATCATCGGCAAGCTGATCGCCGATGCGATGCAGAAGGTCGGCAAGGAAGGCGTCATTACGGTCGAGGAAGGCCGCACCCTGGAGACCACCCTCGAACTGGTCGAGGGAATGGTCTTCGATCGCGGGTATTTGTCGCCCTATCTCGTCACCAATCCGGAACGCCTCACCGTCGAACTCGACGAGCCGGTGATCCTGCTGCACGAAAAGAAAATTTCCAACTTGCGCGAAATGATTCCGCTGCTCGAGCAAGTCGTGCAGGCCGGACGTTCGCTATTGATCATCGCGGAAGATGTCGAGGGCGAAGCGCTTGCCGCACTGGTTGTGAATAAGCTGCGCGGCGCGCTCAAGGTCGCTGCGGTGAAAGCGCCCGGCTTCGGCGATCGCCGCAAAGAGATGTTGCAGGACATCGCGATTCTCACCGGAGGCGAGCTAGTCGCGGAAGAGTTGGGCCTAAAGCTGGAAAACATCACGCTGGGTCAGCTCGGCAAAGCGCGCAAGGTACATATCGACAAAGACAACACCACCATCATCGGCGGCAATGGCAAGAAGGCCGAGATCCAGGGACGCATCGAGCAGATTCGCCGTCAGATCGAAGAGACCACTTCCGATTACGACAAGGAGAAGCTGCAGGAGCGGCTGGCGAAGTTGACCGGCGGTGTTGCGGTGCTCAAAGTTGGCGCTGCAACCGAAGTGGAAATGAAGGAGAAGAAGGCGCGCGTCGACGACGCCGTCCATGCGCTGCGCGCCGCGGTCGAAGAAGGCGTAGTCCCCGGAGGCGGCGTGGCGTTGGTTCGCGCGATGAAAGCGGTCCTCGAGCTGAGACTTCCCGAGGAACGCAAGGCAGGCGCGGAACTCGTCGCCCGCGCGATGGGCGAGCCGATGCGTCAAATCGCGGCGAACGCGGGACGCGAGCCGGAGGTGGTTTTCAACGCGGTGTGCGAAGGCAAGGATGACTACGGTTACAACGCGCGTACCGATGAGTTCGAGAAGCTGAACGAAACCGGCGTCATCGATCCTGCGAAGGTTGTGCGCACCGCGCTCGAGAATGCGGTCAGCGCATCGTCACTCCTCATCACCACCGAAGCGGCGGTGGCGGAGAAGCCGCACAAAGCCGCGCCGATGGGTATGCCCCCAATGGGCGGCATGGGAGGTATGGGCGGCATGGGTGGAATGGGAGGAATGGGAGGAATGCCTGGCATGGGAGGCATGGGCGGAATGGATGATATGGGCGGTGACTTCTAGCGATGCACATGCACAAAGCGTCAAAGCAGCGACAGCGTGTCTTCGATGAAGTAGGAATCAGATGAATGACCACCTATCGTGGTAACGCCTTAGGATGCGATTCGCTAATGCTGAAACTTCCTCGCAGTAGGATTTCGTATCCAAAAAGCTTGCATGCTCGACATCGTTGTGACACAAAAGTTATGTTCATGCGCGGTTGCTTATGACACTGGGCTACCGCGCTAGTTTTATTAGGAGGACAGAATGGAAGGGTTAATCACCAAAACCTCTAAACTTGTTGTGCTGGCGGCCGGGGCTGCATTGGCCCTTTCGTTTGCGGCAGGATGCGGATCCTCGAGTCCTGATCCCGCCGAGCGCGCTGTCAACGCAGCTAACAAAGCTGACCAATCTGCGTCGCGCGCGGAAGCCGCGGCCACCAAAGCTCAGCAGTCTGCCGCCCAGGCGCAGGCTGCGGCCAGCCGCGTAGAGCAGGCGGCGAGCGATGCGAAGGCGGCGGCAGATCGCGCCGAGGCGATCGCGGCGAAGACCATGGCCGGCGGACATCATGCTGGCGGACATCGCCATCATCACCACAAGGCGGCGGCTGAAGGTGGCGCTGAAGGCGCGACTGGCGCCACGGGTGCAACCGGAGCTACCGGCGCGACTGGCGAAACCGGTGCGACCGGCGCCCCTGGTGCGCCTGGCGCACCCGCTCCCGCAACCCCGTAACGTCTGCTAGTTGATCCGATGGGGGGTGCTCGCGAAAGCGGGCGCCCCCTTTAGTTTTCAGCACTTACCGAGCGGCCGAATTCCTCGATGCCGCGAGCGATAGAGATCGCTCCTCAACCGAAGGTCACGATCACCTTCAATGATTCGGGTTTCTGCGCCGTCGCATACGCATCGGAAATCTGCGCCAGCGGAAAATGATGCGTCACCAGCTCGCGCGCGTTGATTACTCCGCGCTGCACGAGGTCGAGCGCGATGCGCGTATCGTCCGGGCCGCACGAGTAACTCGGCACCAGCTTTGTCTCGTTGAAATACAAGTCGTGCGGATGAACGACCAGATCATCATCCGGTGGCGTCGCGGTGAACTGTACCACGGTCGCGCCTTTGCCCGCGGCCGCGATTCCCGTCGTCATCGCCTTGCTCGATCCTGGACCGACGATCACCACATCCGCCATCGCGCCATTGGTGATCTCGCGTACCTGCTCGACCAGATTGTCGCCGGCGACGACGATCGCGCGATCGGCGCCCAGCTCCAATGCGCGATTGACGCGTTGTGCGAAGAAATCCGCGCCGATGATGGTGCCCGCGCCGAGATGCCGCGCTATCTTGACGTGCATCATGCCCATGATGCCGAGCCCGATGATGAGAATCGATTCGCCCGGCTTCAGCATCGAGCGCTTGAGCGATTTCACCACGCATGCTGCCGGCTCGACCAGCACACCATCGGCGTCGCTCATCGAGGCGGGCAGCATTAAGGTATCGCGCTGATTGGTGGCGCTGACGAGAAAATATTCCGCCATCCCGCCCGGATCGATTTTGGTCGCGCGCCACGTCGCGCACTGCACGTACTCGCCGCGCCGGCACGCCGCGCACGAAAAGCATGGCGCATGATGATGCACGAAGACGCGATCGCCGGGCTTGAACCCATGCGCCGCGGAACCCGCTGCCTCGACGATGCCGACCGGCTCGTGGCCGAGCACCGCGCCCGCCTTGCGCCGGATGTACCACGGCATGATGTCGCCGGAGCAGATGCCACATGCGCGCGCGCGCACCAGGATGTCGTTGGGGCCAACCTCGGGACGCGCGGTTTCCTCCACGCGGATGTCATCGAAATCGTATAAGCGTGCGACCTGCATAGCGCTTCGACTTTGTGGGCGCGCCGCACGCTTGTCAACCGCGCTCGCCGGGAATGCTAGAATGAGCGGATGCCACGTCCACAATGTCCCCCCATCGCGGCAGACGTGATCGCTGAAATCGGCGATCGCGTCGTGCTCATCGAGCGCAAGAATTTTCCCGAAGGATGGGCCATCCCCGGAGGTTTTGTCGATTTCGGCGAGACGGTGGAAGCGGCGGCGATGCGCGAAGCGAGGGAAGAGATTTCGCTCGACGTGGAAATCCGCGCGCTGCTCGGAATTTATTCGCGACCCGATCGCGATCCGCGCGGACAGACCATCACCGCGGTATATATCGCACGCGCGAGCGGGACGCCGATCGCGGCGGACGACGCGAAGAACTGCGCGCTATGCGATCCGCGCAATCCTCCCGCGCCGCTCGCATTCGATCATGCAGAGATCCTGCGCGACTACGTGCATTTCCTCGACACCAGCAAGCATCCGGAGCCGTGGAAAAAGTGAGCTAGACAGCGCTGCGCGCGTGTCCGGTGCAATCGCATGGTGTTATCAGGCCGTTGCCCATATGACGATGCCATGCGTGTCCCAGGCGGCAACTATGATGGCTGTATGGGCCTTTGGTTTCCGCGCCTTCCGCGTGATGAATCGCAGGCTCATCCTTTCCGATTAGTTCTTCGCCGCAGATTTTCCCGTCGTCGAGTTCGTGCTGGCATCGATCGATCAATCTTTCCATCGTCATAACTCCTCTAAGTTTAGACGAAATCTCCTCACCAGATGATCAATACGATGTAGCAGGTTTACTTCTGAAGTTTTTTCACTGCCGCTGCGATGCGATCGAATGCCCCGTTAATCTTTTCCGTCGAGGTCGCGTATGACATCCGGATGTGCTCGGGAGCGCCGAAATCGTTGCCGCCTACGGTTGAGACTTTCGCTTCCTCGAGCAGGAATGCCGCGAACGCATCGCCATCGGCAATCTTCTTGCCGTTGTGCGTCGAGCCCAAGAGTCCCAACACATTCGGAAAGATGTAGAAGGCGCCTCCCGGCACATTCGGCAGGCTGAATCCCTCAACTGCGCGCGCCCGCTCGACGATGAGCTGGCGGCGCTTGCGAAATTCCTCCGCCATCACCTTCACGTCGTCCTGCGGACCGTTGAGCGCCTCGACTGCGGCGGCCTGCGCGATCGAATTGGGATTGCCGCTATTCTGGCTTTGCAAGCGCCCCGCCGCGCCGATGACTTCCTTCGGACCCGCCGCGAACCCCACGCGCCATCCGGTCATCGCGTAGGTCTTCGAGAGCGAGTTGAAGATGACGCCGCGATTTTTCAGCCGCGGCTCGATTTGGAAAATGTGCGGCGCCGGGCCGTCATACGCGATGTGCTCGTAGGTGTCGTCGGACAGCACCCACAGATCGGGATGCGACTGGATGACGGCGGCCAATTCGGCCAGCGGTCCTGCGCTGTACACGGTGCCGGTCGGATTGGAGGGCGAATTGATCAGCACCGCGCGCGTGCGCGGCGTAATCGCCTTGGCGAGCGCATCGGGCTCGAGCTGGAAGTTGCGGTCCTCGCGCGCGCGCACCGGCACCGGTTTCGCGCCCGACAGATCGACCATCGCGGAAAAGCTCACCCACGCCGGTGTCGGAATGATGACCTCATCGCCTTCATCGAACATCGCTGCGATGACATTCGAGAGCGCCTGCTTGCATCCTGCCGACGCGATGATTTCAGCGGGCTCGTAATCAAGATGATTGTCGCGCTTGAGCTTCGCGCGAATCGCTTCCTTCAGTTCGGGGACTCCCGCTACCGCGGTGTACTTGGTCTTGCCGGCCGCGAGGGCCTTGCGCGCCGCGTCCTTGATTCGTTCGGGCGTGTCGAAGTCGGGCTCGCCGGCATCGAGCGAGATGACATCGATCCCGGCGGCACGCATTTCCTTGGCGCGCTGATCGGCGGCGAGGGTAGCGGACGGCTTGAGCGCGGCCACACGGCGATTGAGTTTGAGCATGATGTTTTCCCGATCGATGGCGGCTGTAAATCCGACGCGCAATCTTATCGTGCGCGATGAACTGTTGAAACCGATTCTGATCCGTGTAGGGCGCTTCGCGAAGCGCCCGCAACGACGGCGCGATTGCGAAGACATTCTCGATTGCAAATTCGCATCGGGTCGTTTCGCGAACGACCCCTACGAGGAAGGAATGCGGAAGGGACCTTCCTCAATCCACCTTGAGCTTCGCCCGCAGGCGCGTCATCACGAATTCCGGCACCAGCTCGGGGACGCGCTGCCCGTAGCTCGCCACTTCCTTGATGAGCCGCGACGCGCTGAAGAACAGCTTAGGATTCGCGAAGAGAAATACCGTCTCGATGTTGGGGCGCATCTGCTTGTTCATCGCCGCCATCTGCAGCTCGTAATCGAAGTCAGTCACCGCGCGTAGACTCCGGATGATGACCTTCGCGCCGATGCGTTCCGCGTAGTCCACCGACAGCCCGCTGAACTTGTCCACGCGCGCTTTCGGCTCGAGGTCGTGCAGCGCCTCGCGAATCATGTCCACCCGCTCGTCCGGGGTGAACAGCGCATTGTCCTTGTCGGGATTGTGCGCCACCGCGACGATCACCTCGTCGAAGAGTTGCACGCTGCGCCGCACCACGTCGATGTGGCCGTTGTGAATCGGATCAAACGTCCCCGGATATACCGCGAGCATTGTCTTCGCTTCCTTGCGATTGCTTGTCATCTCGTTATCCGCTTGCGATCTCGGCGCCCGCGCGGGGTCGCCGGTAGTAGGCGATACGATGATCGCCGATTGTTCCCACCTTGAACTGCTCGAAGCCTGCGGGCGGCGCCGGCGGCTCAGGCGCGCGCTTGAATTGCCGAATCACGATCCATCCGTCGTCGGCCACCAGATTCAGTTCCGCGAGCATCTCCATCACCTGATTGCTGATGTCGTCGGCAAATGGCGCATCTACGAAGATGAGTCCGAACGATGCATTCTCGTGCGCGAGCTGCGGTAGCGCGCTGCGCAAATCGTTGGTGATGATGCGCGCGCGATCGGTTAGTCCCAGCGTCGCGAGGTTTTCCCGAATGACGGCCGTCGCCGCTCTGGAAGCATCGATGAAGGTCGCATGCGCGGCGCCGCGCGAGAGCGCCTCGATGCCGAGCGAGCCGCTCCCTGCGAAGATGTCCAGTACCGCGAGGGCGCGGAAATCGAGCCGCACCAACAGACGGGAGAAAATCGACTCACGCATGCGCGCCGTCGCCGGACGGGTGGTCAATCCCCGCGGGGCTTTGAGCTTTCGTCCTCGCGCTTGTCCGGCGATTATCCGCACTTTTGAATCGCTTACGCTCCCTGGTCCATCTTTACAGCGCGATAGATAACTGGTCTACGGCAAGCCCGCAAGTTCAGCTTTCGAATCACTCGCGAATCGCTTGCGCTCGTGAATCGTTTAGGGAATCTTAGGAAACTGTTCATTAGAAATCCGCGCACGGAACCATCTGACACTGTAAGGTCGAGTAATAGAATCAGCGATGTCTGACGGGGCTGAGATAAAGTTCTCGGAGGCCGCGCTCGCGGAGTATCGCGAGTTGCTCACGCATTATCCAACGCGGGAGGCCGCGCTGCTGCCGACGCTGTGGATCGCGCAGCGTGAGTTCGGATGGCTCAGCAACCAGGTCCAGCTTTACGTCGCGGAGCTGATGGAGATTCCGCCCTCGCATATTCGCGGGGTGGTGACCTTCTACACGATGTTCTATCAGCAGCCGGTCGGCAAATGGCACCTGGAAGTATGCACCAATGTATCGTGCCGGCTGCGCGGCGCCGATCAGATCGTCGACACCATCAAGGAGAAACTCGGCATCGAGGTGGGCGAGACCACCGCGGACAAGAAGTTCACCCTAAGCCGCGCCGAATGCCTCGCGTCATGCGGTACCGCGCCGATGCTACAGCTCAATCACGATCGCTATTATGAAAATCTCACGCCGGAATCGACCCTCAAACTGATCGACGAACTTTCCAGCCGTGGCGATTGATCTTCTAATCGGCGCTGTCAAAGCCGTCGTCATCCTGCTGCTCGTACTCAACCTGTCGGCGGTGCTGCTATGGTTCGAGCGCAAGGGCAGCGCGCTGATTCAGGATCGCGTGGGCGCCAATCGCGCCAACATCTTCGGCATCGGGCAGCGGATAGGTTTGCCGAATTTCGGCTTGATGAACACGCTGATGGCGGATCCGCTGAAGTTGTTCACGAAGGAAGATTTCGTTCCCGAGGGGGCTGATCATTTCCTCCATTCGCTCGGCCCGTTCCTTGCGCTGTTCCCGGTTCTGGTCGCATTCGCGGTGGTGCCGTTTGGCGATTCTTTTCAAATCGGCGACCGCACCGTGCAACTGCAGGCGGCGACCTTCAACGCCGGCGCGCTGTATATCCTCGCGACGATTGGTGTTGGCGTTTATGGCGTCGCGATCGGCGGATGGGCCTCGAACAATCGATGGGCGCTGCTGGGCGCCGTGCGCGCCACCGCGCAGATGATCTCCTACGAAATCGCGATGGGCCTCGCGATCATTTCGATCGTCATCACCTTCGGCACGCTGGATTTGCAGAGCATCGTACATCAACAGGGCGGCGTTTGGTTCGGATGGCTGCCGCGATGGGGGATTTGCTTACAACCGCTCGCATTCGTGATCTTGCTGACCGCCGGTATGGCGGAATCCAAGCGCGTGCCGTTCGATCTGCCCGAGGGCGAGTCGGAACTCATCGCGGGATACTTCACCGAATACTCCGGCGGCAAGCAGGCGGCATTCATGCTGACCGACTTCGCGGAAGTCGTGCTCGCCGCGGTGCTGGTAACGCTGTTCTTCTTCGGCGGATGGCAGGTGCCGTGGCTCTATAGCGACGGCTTCCATTTGGGCGCGCATCAATTGTTGTTGCCGCGCGCACTCGTGGTGATCGCCGGCGTCCTCGCATTCTGGATTAAGGTCGTCGCGTTCTGCTGGCTGCAAATTCTGATCCGCTGGACGATGCCACGCTTCCGCTACGACCAGTTGATGACGCTGGGCTGGAAGGGGTTGGTGCCGCTGGGCTTGCTCAATGTGCTGGTCACTGCGTTGGTGGTGGTGATGGCGACCGGAGCGTCAGGCTGATGCCGGCGACGCTCTTCATATTTCTCGCCGTGGTCTCGATTATCACGTCGCTGGGCGTGGTGGTGCAGCGCAATCCCATCCACTGTCTCCTCGCGTTGATCCTGACGCTGATCGCGATTGGCGCGCTGTTCCTCGCGCTCGATGCGGTGGTAGTAGGCTTCCTGCAAATCATCGTATACGTCGGCGCCATCATGGTGCTGTTCCTGTTCGTCATTTGGCTGTTGAACCTGCAGGTCGAGGCGGTGCCGACCGGCAGCCTGGCCGTGAAATTCTTCGCGACCATCGCGGCGGCGGGAGTTGCGGCGGAACTTTTCGTGTTCTTTTCGAAAACCACCGGCGCGCTTGGAGGCGTGACCGTCGCCGCCGGCTATGGCTCGATCGACAGCCTCGCGCAGACGCTGTTCGGGCAGTATCTGATGGCGTTCGAGACCACGTCGATACTATTGCTGGTCGCGGTTATCGGCGCAGTCGCCATTGCGCGCCGCACGATTCCGGAGCGCGAGCGCGACGCACCGACCCGGGGGACGCCGACCTGATGATGACGGTTTCGTATAGCTGGGTGATGGCGCTAAGCGCCGCGATCTTCGCGATCGGCGTTGCCGGCGTGCTGCTGCGCCGCAACATCCTCATAATGTTCATGTCGATCGAGTTGATGTTGAACGCGGTCAATCTCGCATTCGTAGCGATGGCGCGCCGGATGGGCTCGATGGACGGCCAGGTGATCGTTTTCTTCGTCATGACGGTGGCCGCGGCGGAAGCTGCGGTCGGATTGGCGATCATCATCTCGATTTTCCGCAATCGCGAGACCGTCAACGCGGACGAACTCAACCTGATGCGATGGTGATCGCGCGATGACGGTACATTTCCCGGCCCTGGGCCTCATACTGCTCTTCCCCGCGCTGGGATTTCTTTTCAATTTGTTTTACGGCGCGCGATGGGGCCGCGGATGGGTCAATATCGTCGGCCCCGGCGTAGTGTTCGCGAGCTTCGCGATCGTCGTCGTCGCGTTCATCAGACTGGTCACGCTGCCCGCCGGAAGCGTGCTGAGCGTCACGCTGTGGCAATGGATTCACGCCGGGCCGTTTCGCGCCGACTTCACTCTACAATTTGATGCGCTTTCCGCCTTGATGGCGCTCGTTGTCACCGGCGTCGGCGCGCTCATCCACGTCTATTCCGTCGGCTACATGGCGCACGACGAGGACTTCGCGCGCTACTTTGCGTACTTGAATCTGTTCGAGCTGTCGATGCTGATCCTCGTGCTCGCCGACAACCTCGTGTTCATGTTCATGGGATGGGAAGGCGTCGGGTTGTGCTCGTACCTGCTCATCTCGTTCTGGTACGCGAACCAGAGCTTCGCATATGCGGGCCGCAAGGCATTCGTCGTCAATCGCGTCGGCGACGCCGGCTTCCTGGTCGGCATGTTTATGATCGTTGCCGCGCTCGGATCGCATGGACTCTGGACGCTGAACTTCGCGATGCTGCGCGCCAACGCGAATCTCTTCACGACCCAGACCGCGACGATCGCCGCGATACTTCTGGTCGTTGGTGCGACCGGCAAATCCGCGCAGATTCCGCTCTACGTATGGCTTCCAGACGCGATGGTCGGTCCCACTCCGGTCAGCGCGTTGATCCACGCCGCGACGATGGTGACCGCGGGCGTGTATATGGTCGCGCGGCTGCACTTTTTCTTCATGCTCGCGCCCGTCGCGATGGAGCTGGTCGCGACCATCGGCGCCGTCACCGCGATCTATGCGGCCTCGATCGCGCTGGTGCAGACCGACATCAAGAAGGTGCTCGCGTACTCGACCATCAGCCAGCTCGGCTACATGTTCCTTGGCGTCGGAGTGGGCGCGTTCTCCGCCGGCATCTTCCATGTGATGACGCATGCGTTCTTCAAGGCGCTGCTGTTCCTGTGCGCCGGCTCCGTCATTCATGCGCTCGACGGCGAGCAGGACATGTACAAGATGGGCGGGCTGCGCACGAAGCTGCCGATCACCTACGAAACGATGTTCATAGCGACGCTGACGATCAGCGCGATCCCGCCGTTCGCGGGATTTTTCTCGAAGGATCAAATCCTCGAATCGGTTTACAACTCGGGACATCACGGGCTGTGGGTTCTCGGCATCATCACCGCCGCGATGACGTCCTTCTATATGTTCCGGCTGATCTTCCTGACCTTCTTCGGCGACTCGCGCGTCGATTCCGAAAAGGTGGCGCATATTCACGAATCGCCGTCGGTGATGACGGCGCCACTGATCGTGCTCGCAGTGCTGTCGATCGCGGGCGGATGGGTCGGACTGCCGGAACACGTTCTGTGGGGCAACCGGCTCAATGCGTTTCTCGCGCCGTCGGTCGGTGAGTTTACGCCGATCATGCAGGGCGGCGTGTTTATGCTGACCGGTGTTTCGCTCGGGCTCGCGGTCCTGGGAATTATCGCGGCGTGGTACTTCTACCTGGTCGCGCCCGGCATGCCATATCTCATCGCGTACCAGTTGCAGTCGGCCTACAACGTGATGCTCAACAAGTACTACGTAGATGAACTCTACAATCTGATCGTCACGCGCCCACTGTTCTGGATTTCCACGATGGTCCTCGGCCGCGTCGTCGATTCCTTTATCATCGATGGGCTGGTCGATGGCGCGGGGCTGACGGTCGAGACCGGCGGCCAGCTCTCGCGACGGATGGAGACCGGCAACGTACAGCAGTATGCATTCGTGTACGTGCTCGGCGTGCTCGCGATCGTGGCCTACTACCTCTACCTGGTGACGCACTGATGGGCAGCGGAATCCTCACCTTGCTGGTCTTCACGCCGCTGGTCGGCGCGCTGTTCGTTTTGTTGCAGCAGGAGGAGCGCTCGATCTGGAATTCCGCGTTCATCTTCTCGCTGTTACCGCTCGCGATCAGCTGCTATCTCTTTCGCGCGTTCGATCCATCGCAAGCCGGCTATCAATTCGTCGAGCAGTTCAACTGGATTCCGCAGTTCGGAATTTCCTATCACCTCGGGCTCGATGGCATCAGCCTGGTGCTGGTGGTGCTGACGACGATTTTGATATCGCTCTCGCTGCTGTATTCCGGCGGTGGCGATATCGATCATCGCCCGCGCGAGTTCTGCTTCTTCATGCTCGCGCTTGAAACCGGCCTGCTCGGGACGCTGCTCGCGGTCGATCTGTTCCTCTTCTATATGTTCTGGGAGCTGATGCTGTTCCCGATGTACTTCCTGATCGGCATCTGGGGACACGGCCGGCCGATCTACGCCGCAGTGAAGTTCGTGCTCTATACGATGATCGGTTCCTTCATGATGTTGGCCGCGATCATCTACCTGGTGATGACCTATCACGCGCACACCGGCGCGCTGACCTTCGATCTGCCGATGCTTTACAACACGCAGATGACCACCACCGAAGCGCGGTGGATGTTCGCCGCGTTCGCGCTCGCGTTCGCGATCAAGGTTCCGATGTGGCCAGTACACACCTGGCTTCCTGACGCGCATACCAACGCGCCGACCGCCGGCTCCGTCATCCTGGCGGGCGTGATGCTGAAGATGGGGACCTACGGCTTCCTGCGGTTTGCCATTCCGCTGTTTCCCGCAGTCGCGATCGAAGCAACGCCGCTCTTCATGGCGCTCGCCGTGATCGGAATCATCTACGGCGCGTTGGTCGCGATGGTGCAGCCCGACCTGAAGAGGCTAATCGCGTACTCGTCGGTCAGCCATCTCGGCTTCGTGATGCTCGGCATCTTCGCCTTCAACCTGCAGGGCATCGATGGCGCGGTCTATCAGATGCTCAACCACGGCATCTCGACGGGTGCGCTGTTCCTGTTGGTGGGCATGATTTATCTGCGCCGTCACACCAGAGAGATTTCCGAATTCGGCGGGCTATGGCATAGCGTCCCGATCTATGCCGCGGTCTTCATGTTGGCGATGCTCTCGTCGATCGGACTACCGGGGCTTAACGGCTTCGTTGGCGAATTCCTCATCATGCTCGGCAGCTATGTGCAGTCGTGGCAGGCGGTCGCGTTCGCGGTGACGGGCGTCATCCTCGGCGCGCTCTACATGCTGTGGACCTACGAGCGGGTGATGTACGGGCCGATCACGAAGAAGGTCAACGAGACGATCCGCGACCTCAACGCGCGTGAGATCGCGACGATGGTCCCGTTGATGGCGCTGATGATCGTGATGGGGCTGTATCCCAACTTCATCATCCGCAGGATGGAACCATCGATCGCGGAAGTCATCGCGCGGGTGCATTCCGCGCAGGTGCGGATTGATGAGGAACATCGTGCAACTCATCTCGCGCATACTTCTTTCCCCTTCCGTCAAGGGAAGGGGTTAGGGGTTAAGTCTTGGGGGAGCAACTCGTGACCCCCTTCAACCTCAAGGCGATCGATTTCCAATGGCTTCCGATCCTGCCGCTCATCACCATCGCGCTCGCGGCGATCGTGGTGCTGTTGGTGGGCGTGCGTGTTGATGACGAAGAGAGCGAGGGGCTGGGATGGCTGGCCGCGGCTTCGATCGCGATCGCATTCGTGCTGACGCTCGCGATGTCGGGACAGAACACCAGCGCATTCTCCGGCTCGATCGCGATCGACGACTTCGCGGTGTTCTTCGAGCTCGCGATACTGTTCGTCGCGGCCTTCGTCGTGCTGATGTCGCTCAGCTATGCCACCGAGACACGCCTGCCCGGCGCGGAATATTACTCGCTGATCCTCTTCGCCGCGCTCGGCATGATGCTGATGGCGGCGGCCGGCGATCTAATCATCATCTTTATCGGGCTGGAAACGATGTCGATCGCGATCTACGTGCTCGCCGGGCTGAAACGCTCCGATCCGCGCTCCAACGAGGCCGCGATCAAGTACTTCCTGCTCGGCGCATTCTCCACCGGCTTTTTGCTCTACGGCATCGCGCTGGTCTACGGCGCGACGGGCACTATCAAGCTCGAGCCGATTCGTAATGCGCTCGCGCACGGCATCGGACTGGGCAGTCCGCTGCTGCTGCTCGGCGTGGGCATGATGCTTATAGGATTCGGCTTCAAAATCGCAGCGGTCCCGTTTCATATGTGGACGCCCGACGCCTACGAGGGCGCGCCGACTCCCATCACCGCCTATATGGCGACGGGCGTGAAGCTCGCGGCATTCGCCGGATTCCTGCGCGTCTTCCCGCTTCACCTGAGTGCGATCAGCGCCGACTGGACGTGGGTACTGTGGATCATGGCGGCGCTTACGATGACGGTCGGCAACGTGGTCGCGCTGGTGCAGACCAACATCAAGCGGATGCTCGCCTATTCGGCCATCGCGCATGCCGGATATCTGCTCGTCGCGATGGCAGCTGCGGTGCCGGAGGCGGGCGCCGCGATGCTCTTCTATCTGGTCGGATACGTGGTCGCGAATCTCGGCGCGTTCGGCGTAGTCATCGCGCTGGAACGCCGCGGCATATCGAATGACATGATCGAGGATTATCGCGGGCTGGCGCAACGCGAGCCGGCGCTCGCCGCCGCGATGACGATCTTCCTGCTCTCGTTTACCGGCGTGCCTCCGCTGGTCGGCTTCGTCGGCAAGTTCTACATCTTCTCGGGCGCACTGCAGGGCGGGCTCATATGGCTGGTAGTGATCGCCGTCCTGAACAGCGTAATGGCGGCCTATTATTACATCTACGTCATCGTCGCGATGTACATGCAGGAGGGCGGCGTGGCGGTGCGCAGCATGACGCTGCGGCCCGGCCTGGTGGCGACCATCGCGATCGCGCTCATCGCGACCATACTGATTGGGGTGTATCCGTCGCCGTACATGAATGCCGCCTCGACGGCCTTCAACTCCGCGCTCGGCCTGGGCCCCATCCACGCGGCCTCGCTATTGCCGTAATCGACACTCTGTCGATAGCACCTTCGCGCGATATTTCTCTAAACCACTGATTTCATTGATAAATTGTATAATGGGTTTATTTTTGTGATTCGAAACTACCGAGAGCGCTCTCTTTTTTGTCATTCTGAAGCAAGCGCGTCGCGCGCCGCTGAAGAACTTCGACCCTACGAAGATCACACACTCCTAATCGATCGCTATCACGCGCGATCTCGCGCCCATCGCGGGAAAAACCGTTGATTTCATTGCATTTAATGGGTTTGTTTTTGCATATTTGCATCTTCGGCGATGGTCACTTCCAAAACGAACAATGGCGCCTCTCTGGTGAGGCGCCATAATTCCAATCTTAGCACATTTCGACGGGCGGTGAACCGCGGCGGTGGCGTACGGCGAGCCTCGTCGCTAGCCTAGCGCACCATGAAGTGGCCGAAGGGCTTCGAGCCCGAAAATTCCCGCGTCTATGCGCGGAACGAAATCACTATCGCGGCGCCGCCCGAGCGCGTGTGGCGATGGCTCATCCGCGCGGCCAACTGGCCGGCATGGTACAGCAATAGCGCCAGCGTCCGCTTCCAGAATGCGCCCGGACCCGACCTCGCGCTCGGCACCAAATTCATATGGAAGACTTTCGGCGCGACGGTGAACAGCACGGTCCTCGTCTTCGATGAGCCGCACGAACTCGGATGGGACGGCAAGGGGCTTCTGCCGGTCTATCACGGATGGATGCTGGAGTCGTCGGGTGCCGGATGCCACGTCATCACGGAGGAATGCCAGAACGGCATCCTCGGCGCGATTGGGTCATGGTATCTGCGCCCGATGCTGCTGAAGGGGCATCAGGGCTGGTTGGAAAGCCTCAAGCGCGTCGCGGAAGGAGGGGAGCCGACCTAGTCGGCTTCCTACTGCGGGAACACTTCGAAGGCGCCGGTGTTTGCCGTTATGATGCCGAAATTTTGCAACATCCGGCCGACAATCATGATCGGTGCGGCGT
>DATGKG010000542.1:0-6622 GCA_035294805.1 Binataceae bacterium (SeqCode)
GCATGAGCAAGCCCTCGCGCGCGAGGGCGTTGACGAGGGACACAAACTTCGCGCTTCGCCTCTCGCGCGGCGTGCAGCAGAAGAAGCGGGGATCGATCTTTCGCACGTGCGCGGGACGGGGCCGGAAGGCCGCATCACCAAGAAAGACATCGACAACTTCGTGCGCGAGCAGCAGCAATTCAAATTTCGGCGTCTTGTCCAACCGCATGAGGGCGCGCCCGGATCACGCGAAGAACTATCCAAGATGCGCAAGACCATCGCGAATCGGATGGCGCAATCGAAGCGCGAGATTCCGCATTTCTACGCGACGGTCGAAATCGACATGGAAGAGGTGGTGCGCTTCAAGAAATCGCTCGAGACCACCGAAGTTTTCGACGTCGACATCAGCTACAACGACATCATCGTGAAGGCGGTCGCGTTGTCGCTCGCGCGCTTCCCGCGCATGAACGCGAGCTTCGTTGATGACGGCATCGTGATTCATCCCAACATCAACATCGGTATCGCAGTGGCGATTGAGGACGGTCTGATCCTGCCGGTGATTCACGAATGCGAAAAACTCTCGCTCCCCGACATCGCGCGCAAGGCTCATCAGCTCGTCACCAAAGCCTCGCGCGGAGGTTTCACCAGCGACGAGCTATCGGGTGCGACGTTTTCGATTTCCAACATGGGCATGGCGGGCGTCGAGCATTTCGCCGCGGTCATCGTGCCGCCGCAGGGCGCGATTTTAGCGGTGAGCGCGATCAAGGATCGTCCGGTGGCGCGCGACGGTCATCTGGCGATCAGCAAGACCATGATGACCACGGTGTCGTGCGATCATCGCATCATCGACGGCATCGTGGGAGCGCGCTTCCTGCAGGAGCTGAAGCGATTCCTCGAAAATCCCGCCAGCCTTCTGGTCTGAGCGCCGCCTTTTCTGACAGAGTTGATGGACGCGCGGCGTGCGCGTCATCACTTTGACAGGAGCGAGTCTTGGCCAACACAAGATACGACCTCGCAATCATCGGCTCCGGCCCAGGCGGCTACGTTGCCGCGATTCGCGCATCGCAACTCAAAATGAAAGTCGCGATCGTCGAGCGCGATCGCCCCGGCGGCGTATGCCTCAACTGGGGATGTATACCTTCTAAGGCGCTACTCAACTCGGCCGAGGTGATGGAAGAGATTCGCGGCGCGGCGAAAGAGCACGGCATCCAGACCGGCGAGATCAGCGTCGATTTCAAGCGCGTCATCGCGCGCTCGCGCGACGTCGCGGACAAACTGCAGAAAGGCGTGCGCTTCCTGCTCAAGAAAAACAACATCGACCTGTTCGAGGCGAGCGCGAGCATCGCCGGACCGCACACCCTGGCCCTATCGCCGGCCGACGGAAAGCCGCCGCCGTCCACTTCTACGATCGAAGCAGAAAAAATCATGATCGCCGCGGGATCGGGCGAGCGGCTGTTTCCCGGAATGCAGATTGGCGACGGCGTGATGACGAGCAAGGAAGCGCTGGTGCACGATCGCATCCCGTCGAGCATCATCGTCATCGGCGCGGGCGCGATCGGATTGGAGTTCGGCTACTTCTACCAGGCCTTCGGCTCGCAGGTGACGATCGTCGAACTGGAAAAGCAGATGCTGCCGGGCTTCGATGCCGAAATCGCCGAGGAGCTGCGCCGCAACTTCGTCAAGCGCAAGGTCACCGTGCTGCTCGGCCATGGTTACAAATCGATGCAGAAGGTCGGCGGCAAATGGTCCGTCAGCGTCAGCGCGGACGGCGCCGACAAGAAACTCGAAGCGGAAAATGTCCTTGTCGCAGTGGGACGAACGCCGCTCAGCAAAAACCTCGGTATCGAGGAGGCCGGCGTCGAACTCGAGCGCGGTGGCTTCATCAAGGTGGACGATTCATTTCGCACCACCGCGAAAACCATCTATGCGATCGGCGATGTGATCCGCCCTCCCCTACTCGCGCACAAAGCTTCGGCCGAAGGCGTCGCCGCGGTGGAGATCATGGCAGGTGCGCGCGAGCCCGGATTCGATCTTAACTCGATCGCCGGATGCATCTACTGCGAGCCGGAAGTTGCTACCGTCGGTTACAGCGAGGCCGAGGCGAAGGCGCGCGGCATCGACGTCAAGATCGGGAAATTTCCGTTCCGCGCGCTCGGCAAAGCCATCGCGACCAACGCGACCGAAGGCTTCGTCAAGCTCGTCATCAGCTCGCAGTACGGCGAAGTCGTCGGATGCCAGATGATTGGGCATCACGCGACCGACCTGATTTCCGAAGTAGTGCTCGGCAAGACGCTGGAAGCCACCAACATCGAATTCGGCAAAACCGTGCATCCGCATCCCACGATGTCCGAGGCTATAATGCAGGCGGCGCTAGCTGCTGATGGCGAAGCCATCGATATATAATCGATATATAAATGACCCAGATCACCCGCATATTGAGCGTCGCGAATCTCGGCACGGTCGAGTATCAGGCGGCGCTCGCGCTCCAGACTGCGATGGTAGCGGCGCGACAATCTGACGCAATTTCCGACACGCTGCTGATACTGGAGCATCCGCATGTATTCACACTCGGGCGCGGCGCAGATGAGCGATTCCTTCTCGCGCAGCGGCCTGGCGAAGTTCCGATCTATCGCATCTCGCGCGGCGGCGAAGTCACATATCATGGGCCGGGCCAACTGGTTGGATATCCGATCATCAAACTCGAAGGACGCGATCGCGATGTGCATCGATACTTACGCAACCTCGAAGAAGCGATGCTTCGGGCGCTTGCTGATTTCGATATCCAAGGGATGCGGCGCGAAGGGTTGACCGGCATCTGGGTCGGCGCGAAAAAGATCGGGTCGATCGGTGTCGGTATCAAGCGCTGGACGACCTGCCACGGCTTCGCGCTCAACGTGTGTCCCGACCTGAGCTATTTTCGCGGCATCGTTCCGTGCGGCATCGATGGATGCGAGATGACATCGATCGAGGCTCACCGCGACCGGATCAGCATCGACGAATTCGCGACGGCGATGCGCTCGCGCTTCGCCGAAGTTTTCGACTACGCCGAAAACGGGACCGTCGATCCCGCGACGCTGTGGCAACTGGTCGAATCGAATGTGGCGGAGGAACGTCGCGATGCCTGAGCGACGCCATCCGGACTGGATCAAGGTGCGCGCGCCGGCCTCGCCGGAGTATCACCGCACCAAATCGATCCTCGCTGAGCTGAAACTTCATTCGGTGTGTCAGGAAGCCGCGTGTCCCAACATCGGCGAATGTTTCTCGCATCGCACCGCGACCTTCATGCTGATGGGCGATGTGTGCACGCGCAATTGCCCCTACTGCGCGGTGATTCACGGCCGCGTGCGCCCGCTCGACGCAGACGAGCCGCGCCGCATTGCCGATGCCGTCGCGAAACTCGGCCTGCAGCATGTGGTAGTGACCTCGGTCAATCGCGATGACCTGCCCGATGGCGGCGCCGCGCACTTCGCCGCGACCGCACGCGCGATAAAATCGACGCTGCCCTCAACTCGCGTCGAAGTTCTGGTGCCCGATTTCCAAGGATCGTTCGCCAGCGTCGAGACCGTCGTTGTGTCGCCTATCGACATCTACAACCACAACGTCGAGACGGTGCCGCGCTTGTACAAAACCGCGCGTCCCGGCGGGCGCTATGAGCAATCGCTCGCGGTGCTGCGTCACGCGAAGGAAACGGCACGCGCTCGCGCGAAGATTATGCAGACCAAGGCTGGGATCATGGTGGGACTCGGCGAGCGCGATGACGAACTACTCGAAGTGATACGCGATCTGCGCTCAGTCGAATGCGACATCCTAACGCTCGGACAGTATCTGCGTCCGTCAACGGATCATCTACCGGTCGCGCGCTATGTGACGCCTGACGAATTCGCTGAGCTACGTACGAAGGCAATGAAATTCGGCTTCCGCCATGTTGAGTCCGGACCACTGGTGCGCAGCTCGTACCACGCCTGGGAACACGTCCACTAACGGCGCGCCGAGATCAGCAGGAACGGTGGTCGCTGATGGTCATCGGCCCAGCCTGGATGCGCCGCGATGTGCTCCTGCGCAGGTCCCCACTCCTCGACGTGTAAAATCGCGAAACCAGCATCCACCAGCGCGTCTACGTAGCTCGCGAGCGTGCGATGATGTTTGATGACGCCCTTCGCGAGCCAATCGGTCGAGCGAGGGCCTTCATCCAGGTAGCCGTCCAGCTTCCAGGTCGCGCGGCCTGAAGAATCGCGCAGGAACTTCGGCTCGGAAGGCGCGGTATAGATCGGATGCTCGACGGAAAAGACCAGATGCCCTCCGCCAAGGAGCGCGCGATGCACAAGCGCCGCCAGTGCGCGGAAATCCTCGATGTAGTGAAATGCAAGCGAACTGTAGGCAACATCAAATGACGCCGGCGGCAGCGCCAGATGCTCCATGTCAGCTCGGACATAAGTGATCGCAGCGTCGCGAGTCTCATCCTTCGCGCGCGCGAGCATCTTTTCGGAAACATCGATGCCAAGTACATGCGACGCGCCGTTTTCTCGCGCCCATCGGCAAAACCATCCGAACCCGCATCCGAGATCAACAACGCTTTTTCCGCACAGGTTGGGAAGCATCGCGCGCAACGCTGGCCACTCGGGCGCGGCCGCGAGGCCTTCGACGGATCGCGGCAGGCGGCTGTATTCGGCGAAGAATCCCTCGTCGTCGTAAATGTTCTGCGCCATCACTAAATTGTAGCGCGGCGCGCCGCCACGTTTGCATCCGCCAACAACCCCGCGGAACCGCTCCACTCAAGCGCACGCTCATACGGAAAATCTTCCAGATGGCGCTCAACGGCGTCTGCACCACCATAGCAGTCACTGCGTGTGGCGATGTGCGCGATCAGCACCGCGAAGGGCAGGTAGATGAAAACACTCGCCCACGCGATTTCGTATGCGTGGATGACGAACAGCATCGTGATTCCGAACAGCGCGATGCCCGCATAGAGCGCTGGTCCCATCAGCGCGCGCGACGGCAAGTTGAGCATGAGTCCGGCGGGTTTCGCCGCGCCGCGATTCAACCGCGCGTCGAGGAATTGAAAAATCGGGATCGTGACTGCCGCGACGAAATACCATCCGAGGTAGTTGCTGATCGGCACGCCGAAATGCGGGCCGGGTGGATCGTACCAGAAGATTTTCCCGAGGAACCATCGATCGCCGAGCACGCTCAGCGGATCTACTACAAGGTCGATCATCACCATGAACAGCGCCGCCATCAGCCAGACGCGAGGCGCGCGCCGCAACTCGCGCGTGTCGAGCAGGCGCACCTCGATGCCGCGACGGTAAAGCGGCGAGCTAATGAGCAGCGCCAGCGTGTAGCTCGCGAACGACAGGAAGGTGAACGAGAGCGAATCCATGAAGGGCACGCCGAAGATCCAAATCTCGCGGCCGCGCGTGGCCCCTATGTAGTGATACAGGCCGAATGGAAATCCGTTGTGGACTGATGACCATTCGCATGCAAGGGCGACTACATACGTGATCGAGGTAAAGAGCAGCGTCGTACGCACGCCAAAGTTGGTGATTGAGATAAAAAGAAAGCTCGCAAGGAAGATGAACACATACGGGCGCAACGCGATGGTCGATATGAGTAAATGCATCGCGGATCAGGCGGCGGCGCGGCGACCGTTCTGCGCACGAAAAAAATCTATCGCGCGCCTTAACGCCGGATCGACCGGACCCGGTGCATAGCCGAGCTCGGCCTTCGCTTTCGAGGAGTCGAAAAACATTTTCTTGCGCGCCATTTTGACCTCGGTCAGACTCGCGCGCGGAGGTTTATGCGTGATGGTGCGCGCGAGCGCTTCGGCGCCCAGCGCAAATCCGTACGCCACCGCATAGGGAATTCGCATCTTCGGCGCAGGCATCCCCGACAGCCTCGCGAGACGCGCGAACAATTCGGCAAGCGTGAGGTCCTCGCCGCCCAGGATGTATTTCTCGCCTATACGGCCGCGCTCCGCGGCGAGCAGATGCCCGCGCGCGCAATCTTCGACGCCGACGAGATTAAGCCCGGTATCGAGATACGCGGGCATCTTGCGGCTCAGAAAATCCACAATCATTCGGCCAGTCGGCGTCGGCTTGTAATCGAGCGCCCCAACGGGTGTCGACGGGTTTACGATGATCACTGGCGCACCCGCGCGCGCAGCGTCTTCGGCGACGCGTTCCGCGAGGAACTTCGATCGCTTGTAGGGACCAACCATCGCATCGACCGTGACTGGAGTGTCTTCGCGGCCCGCCGCGCCATGAGGAATTCCGAGCGCGCCGACCGTGCTCGTATGTATGATGCGCACGACGCCGGCCTCGCGCGCGGCAGAAATCACGTTGCGCGTGCCATCGACGTTGATCGCATACATCGGCGCCTCGTCGACCACCCAGAGCCGATAGTCGGCGGCGACGTGGTAAACCTCGTCGCATCCTTTCATTACGATGCGCAGCGAATCGATGTCGCGAACATCGCCGCGCACAATCTGGCAATCGATTCCGCGAAGCGCCGAAATGTCGGCATTCTCGCGTGCCAGGGCGCGCACCCGATCGCCTCGCTCGATCAGAGCACGAACCACGTGACATCCGAGAAATCCGTTCGCGCCGGTCACCAGCGATGTTTTCGCCGCCATCAAATCATCCTATGC
>DATGKG010000543.1:0-7321 GCA_035294805.1 Binataceae bacterium (SeqCode)
CGATACGCTGGGCTCGGACGATGACTCGGTCAGCGAGCGATACACGATGATGTTTAGATTGAGATCGGTAACCTGCTCGATGCCCCAATAGCTCACGTCCATCGTGGCGCCGTGGACGGCCTCGATGCGGAATTCGCGGTCGGTCCCCTGAATTCGATCGATCCAGACATCGCCGTTATGTAGCGAAGGTGGAGCGATCGAATTTTCCGCATCCGTTCCAACCATTGCGGATGCGACTGGAGCGGTCGGCGTCGTTTGCGGTGCGGAGGCGCTGCATGACGCGAGAGTCATCGCGAGGCACGCCGCGAATGGCCACATCGCGCATTTGATTCGAGGCTTCGGTTTCTGATGAATCTTCAAACTTCGGCTTATCTATCGCAGCGGGAAACTTTTCGCCATGGCACAGGAGAAAGATCCGGATTACGGAACCCGCGATTTTGAAGGTAGCGGAAGCGCAAGTTACAGCATCAGGCGGATTTTGTCCTTCAGCCGCTTGAAGATGCCCGCGCGAGGCACCGCCGTTTGCGCAACGACCGGAATCGCCGCGAGTTGCTTCCCTTCCTGCATCACCGCCATGCTGCCGACGACCGCGCCCTTCGCAATCGGCGCGATGAGATACTTCGCGTTGCCGATGTAGCTGGTCGTCACCTGATTTTCCTTGCCGCGCAGGCAAGTGAAGTAGGTTTCAGTGGCTGGCGCGATCGCGACCGTCTCTGCGGTTCCCTGATATACCGGCAGCGACGCGGGCACCGTCTTATGCCAGTCCGGATGCACCGTGTTGAAGGTGCGGAAGCCCCAATCGAACAGCTGCTTGGTCTCGACGCGGCGCTTCTCCATGCTGACAGTGCCCATCACCGCGGAAAGCAGCCGCATATCCCCATCGTGGCCCGAGCCGACCAGATGATATCCCGCCTCATCGACATGGCCGGTTTTGATTCCGTCGGCGTGCGAGTCGTAAAACAGCAGCGTATCGAAGTTGCGCTGCGTAATGTTTTTGACCTTGCCCTCGGGACCGACGGCGGCCCAGGTGTAGTCCTTCGCCGACGTATAGTTAATCGAATCGGGGAAGCGGCTTTGCAAATCGCGTCCGAGCTTCACCATGTCGGCCGCGGTGGTGTATTCGCCTTCGGTCGGAAGCCCATCGGGATTGGTGAAATGCGTCTCGTTCAGACCGAGCTGTTTGGCCTTGTCATTCATCTGCTGCGCGAAGGCGTCGCTGCTGCCGCCCAGATACTCCGCCAGCGCGACCGCGGCGTCGTTGCCCGAGGACACCATCAGACCATACAAAAGGTCGCGGACCGCTACTTTCTGGCCGACCTGCAGAAACATGCGCGAGACGGTATCGTTGAGCGACAGCCGCCAGGCGTCCTCGCTGATATTCACCTGGGTATCGAGCGCGATGCGGTTCTGATGAAGCGCCTCCAGCGTCAGGTAAAACGTCATGATCTTCGCGAGGCTCGCGGGCTGCATCTTCTCGTGCTCATTGAATGCGTAAAGTTCCGTGCCGGTGTGCTCATCGATCATCAACGCCGATTTGGCTTCGAGCGCGAACGGCGCGGGCAGGCTGTCGAAGGCGCGGATCTGCGATAGGGGAACGATTGGCGGCGCGGTCGGCATTTTAGCGGAGCGCACGTGATGTGGAGGCGCCGCGAGCGCGTCGGGACCCGCGATAGTCGCGGCGAGACATAGACATCCGAACAATCGAAAGGAAAGACGGAAAAGTACCCTCATCCTCGCACAACCTCGTATGTCAGAAGGTACGGCGCAGCGCACAGCGCATCAAGTGGATGGGCAAATCGCGCGCGGCGATATTTCCTCGGGCGCGGTTTCATCATAAACAAGATGGCTGGTGATTTGATGGATATTTCGGTCGTTTTGCCGGTGATGAACGAGGGCGAGAATCTCAGCGTGCTGTTGCCGCAGTTCAAGGCGATTTTCGCACGCGAGAAGCTCAGCTACGAGATTCTCGTGATCGACGGCAACTCGACCGACAATACGCGCGAGGTCGCCGCGGCGCATGGCGCGCGCGTGATGCCGGAGCGCCGGCGCGGATACGCGGGCGCGCTCACGACCGGGCTGGCCGAGGCGCAGGGCGACTACGTCCTCACCCTCGACGCCGACCTGTCGCACGAGCCGGAGTTCGTGCCGCGGATGTGGCGGGCGCGCAGCCGCGGCGACATCGTGATCGCGTCGCGCTACACGCGCGGGGGCGTCGCATACAGCGGTTTTTTTCGCCGCAAGCTGAGCGACTTTCTGAACTTCGCGCTGCGCCGCGTGCTTTCGCTTCCTGCTGGAGATGTATCGAGCGGATTTCGGCTTTATCGGCGCGAGGTGGTGCAGGAGGACCTGAATCTTGAATCGCAGAATTTCGAAATTCAGGAGGAAATCCTCGCCAAGGCCTACGCAAAAGGTTTCAGCATAACCGAAGTTCCATTCGTATATTTTCCGCGCGGCAGCGGCCGCTCGCATGCGCGCGTGCTCCGTTTCGGAATCGATCTTTTCACTTCGGCGATAAAGCTTTGGAAGATCCGAAACTCGCTCGATTCCGCCGATTACGATGATCGCGCGTTCTACAGCATCATTCCGATTCAGCGCTACTGGCAGCGCCGCCGCCACGCGATCGTGCTGCAATGGGCGCGCGGACACGAGCGCGTGCTTGACGCCGGATGCGGCTCCAGCGTGATCATCCAGAGCCTCAACAACGCGGTCGGGATGGACCTGCTGTTCCCCAAGCTGCGCTTCCTGCGCCGCCACGAGATTCCGCTCGCGCAAGCCTCAGCCTTTGCGCTTCCATTCAAGGATGACAGCTTCGATTGCCTCATCAGCTCGGAGGTCATCGAGCATGTCCCATTCGACGACAGTCTGTTCACCGAAATGCGCCGCGTGCTCAAGGCCGATGGCACCTTGATCCTCGGCACGCCCGACTACGCGACGCTCGGATGGCGCATCATCGAGCCGGTGTACGGTTTTCTTATCCCCGGCGGTTACCACGACGAGCACATCACCCATTACACGCAGTCAACTCTGACCGACATCCTGCAGCGCCACGGTTTCACCGTCGAAGAATCCGCCTACGTGGGCGGCAGCGAAATGATTCTGAAGTGCCGCAAAAACTCCTTGTCAAACCCCCTCGCCAGTGATGTAGAGTGCAGCAGCGCATCCAGCGCGGCGTGACCGTCGGTCACATGGAGGGGGTTCAATGATTTTCAAAGGATCCGCACTTGTGGTGGGCGCGATAGCTTTGGCGCTAACTCTCGGATGTAGCGCGTGTAGCACATCTCACGACGCCAGCGATCCCCAATACGGGCAAATGTTCAAGCAGGCCACTCACGATCGCGTGACCGGCAATGAATTCTGGGGCTCGAACTCGCAGAAAGATTGCACCTCTACCGGTGCGATCGAAATCTGCACGCCGAAAGGTAGCAACATGAGTTCAAATTAGCACCGTCGCTCGGGTCATCCACCGCGCGGGATTTACAA
This sequence comes from Binataceae bacterium (SeqCode), assembly GCA_035294805.1. Classification (GTDB taxonomy): domain Bacteria; phylum Desulfobacterota; class Binatia; order Binatales; family Binataceae; genus DATGKG01. The sequence continues at coordinate 3,481 of DATGKG010000543.1, forward strand.
TTCGCGCCGCATAAGAGCACACTAACGGCAACCTATTATCGAGGGAGTTGCCATGCCGCAGGTCCGCGTTCGCGACGTCAATCTACATTACGACATCTACGGAAGCGGCGACCCGCTGCTGATGATCATGGGCCTGGGCGCCAGCTCCGCCGCATGGGATCCCGCGCTGGTCGAGCAACTCGCGAAGTTGTTCCGCACCATCACCTTCGACAATCGCGGCACCGGCCAGAGCGACAAACCCGACATCCCATACTCGATGGAGATGTTCGCCGATGATGCGGCGGGCGTGCTCGAGCATCTGGAGATTCCCACCGCGCACATCTTCGGCGTCTCTATGGGCGGTATGATCGCGCAGGAGTTCGCGCTGCGCCATGCGCCGATGACGCATACGGTGACGCTCGGATGCACCACCGCGGGCGGAACGCATTCGGTGCCGCCGCCGCCCGAGTCGTTGAAGGTGCTGACCGCGCCGCGCGAGGGCGTCTCGCCCGAGGACGTCATTCGGCGCGGATGGCCGCTGGGCTATACGCCGGAGTACATCGCGAATCATCGCGCCGACCTGGAAGCCGCGATCCCGCGCCTCCTCAAGCATCCGACGCCGCCGTTCGCCTTCCAGCGTCAGCTCGAAGGAACCTACACCCTGCAAACCTGGGATCGATTGCCGCAAATCAAGGCGCCGACGCTGGTCGTCACGGGCGCCAAGGATGTGCTGATTCCGGCGAAGAATTCGGAGCTGCTCGCGTCGCGCATTCCGGGCGCCAAGCTGCATCTGATCCCGAACGCGGGCCATGCCTTCATGAGCGAAGGCAAAGAGGAATTCCTGCGCGTGTTCGTGCCGTTCGCAAAAGCGCATCCGATCGGGAACTGACCTCAGTATTTTTGCTTCAGTTCCTGGAAGCGCGGCGAGTCGGTGATGAGGCCTTCTTTCGGAGGCAGCGTCGCGATCAGAGCTTCGACCAGTTTGGGGCGCTGCGCCTCCTCGGGGTGTGAGGAGCGCACATCGGGCGCCCCATGTCGGGCAACCACACCGAATTTGTGGAAGCGTTTGAATAGCTCCACCATCCCGTTGGGGTCCCAACCGGCGGCATACATAAGGCGCGCGCCCGTTTCGTCAGCCGCGGTTTCCCATTTCACCGACTGTTCGAGGACGCCGCCGGGACCATCGACATCGATGTTCTGTTTATAGTCGCGCCAGACGATCATGAAGTCATTATGCAGTTCATGCGAAGTCTCGTGCGCAATTACGGAAACCAATTGCGCCTCCGTATCGGTATCGTCGAACATTTTTTCGTAGAGCACGATCTGCCCTCCGGGCTCGGCAAATGCGTTGCTAATCGGGACCGACGAGACATGCACTTCGATGGGGAAAAGCGGCTTCTGATCGGCGGTGGCGAGCAGTTTCGATACGATCTGATTGAAGTAGTCGTGGACCTCGCCGTTGGAGTCGAGGCCAGGGTCGTCTTCTCGCAGCACAGCGATCTGCTTGTGCCCGGCCTCGATTTGTTGTTGCGGCGTTGGGTCTGCGGGTAGGTCGCCGATATCCCAGCCGACCAACATGCGGCCGAGCAGAACCTCGTCGTGGCAGAAGACTGATCGCGGCGCAATCAGAATGCCGGCCAGCAGGATGACGATTATCGCCAATCTAACGTTTCGCAGGTTTCTCAGCGTGCGCTTCTCCAGCGGGAATCGGTAGCTATCATCCGGAAACCAATGGTTAACGGCAAGTAGTAAAATCGGCCGCTATTGCGCGCGCGAGGCCTTCGCGACTTAATCTCAACGTGGCGTCGTTCCAGGAATTTGCTGAGGTTTGCCAATCGCTCAGCCAAACCGGCAGCCGTCTGCAGATGGCGGACCTCGTCGGCGAATTCCTCGCGCGCCTCGAGGTCGATGAGGCGGAAATCGCCGCGCGCTTCATGGTCGGCCGCTCGCTCGCGCAGGGCGAAGAGAAGCGGTTGCAAATCAGCGGTCGCGCGATCTGGAAAATCGTCGCCGCGATGACCGGCACGGAAGAGCAGGGGGAGGACATCTACACTTCGGCCGAAGACTTCGGCGACGCGATCGGCATGATGCTCAAAATGCGGTCCTCGGAACCCGAACCTACGCTGACGATTGCCGAGGTCGCATCGAAGTTCGCGGAGATTGCGGAAATCGAGGGTCGCGCATCACGCGCGCGCAAGCTCGCCGAGCTGACCTCGCTCTTCGAGCGCGCGACCGCGCTGGAGGGTAAGTATCTCACCAAGATTCTGATTCGCGAGATGCGCCACGGGATGAGCGAGGGCATCATGCTCGAGGCGATCGCGAAGATGGCGCGCCGTCCGGTCGCGGAAATCCGCCGCGCGCACATGCTCGAAGGCGATCTCGGGCGCGTGGTACGCGATCTGCGCAGCGGGTCTGGCGCGACTTCGGATGACGTCGATGCTCCTGCGCCCGCCAGCGAGCGCGCTCGAGCGATGAAGCCGCTCAAGCCGATGCTCGCGCAGCCGGCCAACGAAATCGCCGACGCGTTTTCGATCCTCGGCGCGGAATTCGCGCTCGAGCACAAACTCGATGGCGCCCGCGTGCAGATTCATCATGCGGCCGGCGTTACGCGCATCTTCTCGCGACGCCTAAATGAAATCACGCAGAGCCTGCCCGAGGTCGTCGAGCAGATGGCCGCGCTCGGCGATCGCAACGTCATCTTCGATGGCGAAGTCATCGCTATCGATGCGGAGGGCAACACGCTGGCGTTTCAGGAGCTGATGCGCCGGCTCGGGCGTCGGCGCGAAATCGATCGCGCGCGCGCCGAACTCGCGATTCGCCTGTACCTCTTCGATATCCTCGCGCTCGACGGCGAACTATGGATCGACAAACCGTACACCGAGCGCATTGCGGCGCTGGCGGATGTCGCGCAAGGCGCGGGCATCGAGCTGGTCGGGCGCTCGATGCCGAACTCGCTGGCCGAGGGCGAGGAATTCTATCGTCATGCGATCGAGGCCGGCTTCGAGGGCGTTGTCGCGAAGTCGCTCGCGAGCAAATATACGCCGGGTGCGCGCGGCCGCGGATGGCTCAAGATTAAAAACGCGCGCACCCTCGATTTGGTGATCGTCGCGGCGGATTGGGGCTACGGACGCCGCAAAGGATGGCTCTCCAACTACCATCTCGCGGCGCGCGACGAGGCGAACGGTGGATTCGCCGAGGTCGGCAAGACCTTCAAAGGCCTGACTGACGCGCAGTTCGAAGCGATCACGGAACGCCTGCTGGCGTTGAAGCTCGAGGACGCGCACGGAACCGTGACCGTGCGTCCGGAGGTCGTGGTCGAGGTCGCCTATAGCGATATCCAGCGCAGCCCGCAGTATGCGAGCGGGATGGCGCTGCGCTTCGCGCGCATCGTCGCGATCAGGGATGACAAGCGCGCCGACGAGGCCGACACCATCGCGACGATGTTGCACGACTACGAGCGCCAGGCGGTGAAACCGCTGGCTGCAAAATCCGCCGCCGAGTAGCGCGCGTCAGTGGCCGTTATCGTGGGCGTCGCTCAATGCCATCGCGAGCGCTTCCAGTTCGCTCTCGCCGAAGTCCTCGAGCAGGAACATTTCCTCGGATTCGTCTGGCGCGTGGTCCGGATGCTTCTCCCACACGTCGCAGCACCAACAAGTCGCGCTTAACTGGCGGGTTCGCAGAACAAACAGGCTGGCCCCAACAATCTCCACCCGTTCCATGGATCACCTCCGAAAATGAGTGATTCACCATGGCCATCGGTGACCTTGGTCATTAGTGATTGAGCACGATACAAGCAGAATGGCTAATATATTGCGCTTCGCTTTTCCTTCGCTAAAGCGAACATTTAGCGATCGATTGGGTT
>DATGKG010000544.1:0-10478 GCA_035294805.1 Binataceae bacterium (SeqCode)
GACCGCCAACGAAGCGAGGTCCTTGCCGCCTGCGAGGTGATTGCGATGCATCAGCTCGAGCGTGCGCGGTCCAAGGATGCGCGCGCCGTCGAGCTCGCCGCCGCGCCGCAGCATCTCGCAGAAGCGGAAATAGTCCGCCGTCGTGCCGGTGAGCCCACCGCCGCCGGAGAAGAAGCTTGGCTCCTTGAGGTACGTGCTGCGCTCGGGATCATCGATCAGCTTCAACGTTTTGTCGGGCTGGCGCTCGTAGTTCGCGGCGAAGCGATCGCGCTTGCGCGGTGCGACGAAGAACGACGTGTCCTTCATGTCGAGGGGATCGAAGATATTCTGCTGAAGAAACTGATCGAAGCGCTTGCCGGAGATCGCCTCGACCAGATAGCCGCATACGTCGGTCGAGAACGAATACATCCAGCGCTCGCCCGGCGAGTAGCGCAGCGGCACTTTCGCGAGCTTCTCCGCAAACGACGCCAGCGTCGCGCCGTCGCTGCGCGTCACACCCACCTCGCGATAGACGCGATCGACAGGATGATTCGTCGCGCCGTAGGTCAACCCGCCCGAATGGCTGAGCACGTGGCGCATCGTCATCGGCGAGTTGGGCGCGGCGGTTTCCATTTCAGCGCCGACGCCGGAGACCCACACCTTGTGCTCGCGCCATGCGGGAATGAATCGCGAGACCGGATCGTTGAGCTGGAAATGTCCCTGCTCGTAGAGCGACATCAGCGCGACCGAGGTAATCGGCTTCGTCATCGAATAGAGGCGAAAGATGGTGTCGTCGGCCAGCGGCTTCTTGCGCTCGCGATCCATATTGCCGAACGATTTGAAATACGCGACGTGACCGTGACGCGCGACCATCACCTGACATCCGGTGATCTTGCCCGGCTCGATGTAGTTGCGGTTCAGATGATCGGTGATTCGATCGATGCGCTCGGGGGCGAAGCCCGCGCGTTTGGGCGCCAGTTCCATCGCGTAACCTCCGCCGGTCGGATGCCTGTAGAACTAGCCCGAACCGCCGCGCATTTCGAGGGTTCTGATGCTCGCCTTGCCGAGCGCGCCATCGAAACGCTACTTAAGATGTTGCCCAACCCAAATCGCCATCGGAGTGCGACGTGCCGATAGGACAGGAAACCACCGAAGTTCGCGCCAACCATCGCTTCGACGAGGCGAGCCTCGAGAAATATCTCGCCGAGAAGATGCCGGGCTTTCGCGGTCCGCTCGAGGTCGCGCAATTCGCCGGAGGCCAGAGCAATCCCACCTTCATGCTGCGGGCGGGCGACGCGCGCTACGTCATGCGCAAGAAGCCCGCGGGACAATTGCTGCAATCGGCGCATCAAGTCGAGCGCGAATATCGCATCCTGACCGCGCTCGCCGACACCGACGTTCCAGTGCCCCGCACGCGACTGATGTGCAACGAGAGTAGCGTCATCGGCACGCCGTTCTTCGTGATGGACTACGTCGAAGGGCGCATCTTCATGGACACGCTGCTGCCCGGACTCAACCGCGACGAGCGCGCGGGCATCTACGATTCAATGAACGAGATAATGGCGCGCCTGCATAAGGTCGATTACAACGCGGTCGGGTTGAGCGACTACGGACGCCCGCAGGCCTACATCCAGCGCCAGGTCGCGCGCTGGACCAAGCAGTACGAAGCCTCGATCATCGATCCGATTCCCGAAATGGATCGGCTCATCGAATGGCTGCCGAAGCACATTCCCGCCGACGATGAGACCGCGATCGCGCACGGCGATTTCCGCCTCGGCAATCTGATCGTGCATCCGACCGAACCGCGCATCATCGGCGTGCTCGATTGGGAACTCTCGACACTCGGGCATCCGCTCGCCGACCTTGCGTGGAACTGCCTCGCGTATCACTATCCGCCCGGCACCGATGAGGGCGGCAACTTCGCGGATTTCGACCTCGACAAGCTCGGAATCCCGAGCGAGAAGGACTACCTCGCCGCGTATGCGCGTCGCACCGGACGCGATGGTATCCCCGACTTCATGTTCTTCGTCGTCTTCTCGATGTTTCGCGGCGCCGCGATCGCGCAGGGCATCGCGATGCGCGCGAAGATCGGCACCGCGAGCGCGGCCGACGCTGCCGAGCGCGGCAAGCGCGCCGCTATCAGCGCGCAGATCGCGTGGGACCTCGCGCAGAAGATGTAGCGTCGATTACCTCCGAGGTAAGTTGAACCTTTGCGCGCGTCGCGCCCACCTATCACACTTTGAATCCACGGGTGTTGTACGTCGTGGAAGGAGTCGCGTCCTATGTCTGATCGCCGGACCGTTTTTCGTGTGTGTCCGTTTTGCGAGGCGACCTGCGGCCTCGCGATCGAAGTCGAAGACAACGCCATCGTTTCGGTGCGCGGCGACAAGGACGATTCATTTTCGCGCGGCTACATATGTCCGAAAGCGCACGGGCTGAAGGAGTTGCACGCGGACCCCGATCGCCTCCGCACGCCGATCCGCCGCACCGCGACTGGATGGGAGGAGATCTCGTGGGACGACGCGTATGCGGAGATCGCATCGCGCCTGCTCTCGATTCGCGACAAACATGGCGCCAACGCGATCGGGATGTATCTCGGCAATCCGATGGTGCACGACTTCGCCTTCCTCTACTTTCCGGTACTCGCGCGGGCACTCGCCAGCCGCAGCATTTTCAATCCCGCGACCACCGACACGTTGCCCAAGGAAGTCGCGACCGCTCTGATGTTCGGCGGCCCGTTCCCTTCCACCGTCCCGATTCCGGACATCGATCGCACCAACTACCTGCTAGTCATCGGCGCGAATCCCGCGGTCTCGCACGGCAGCCTGATGACGATGCCCGACGCGCCCGGACGTTTGAAAAGTGTCATCGCGCGCGGCGGCAAGGTCGTAGTTATCGATCCGCGGCGCACCGAAACCGCGAAGCTCGCGAGCGAGCATCATTTCATCCGGCCCGCGACCGACGCCGCGTTTCTCCTCGCGATGGTGCATACGCTGTTCGAGGAGAAGCTGGTGAACCTCGGCACCGTCGCCGATATCGTCAACGGCATCGATGAGGTGCGCAACGTCGCGCGGGAGTTCGCGCCCGAAGTGGTGGCGGATTACTGCGGCATCGAGGCTGCGACGATTCGACGCCTCGCGCGCGAGTTCGCCGCCGCTCCATCGGCCGCATGCTACGGGCGGCTCGGAACGTGCGTTCAGGAATTCGGCACGCTCGCGAGCTGGGGCTGCGACCTCCTCAACACGCTGACCGGCAACCTCGATCGCGCGGGCGGCGTGATGTTCACCAAAGCCGCGGCCTCGTTCGCGCCGCTCTCGAAGGGAAAGTTCCTCGACCACGGACGCCACAAGAGCCGCGTCAGCGGACGACCGGTCTCGAGCGGGATGCTGCCATCGTCGACGATGGCCGAAGAAATCCTGACCCCCGGCGCCGGTCAGGTCCGCGCGATGATCACGCTGATGACGAATCCGGTTCGCAGCACCGCTAACTCGCTCCAGATGGAAGCGGCGTTCGCGAGCCTCGAATTTTTTGTCGCGGTCGATTTCTACCTCAACGAAACGACGCGCCACGCGCATATCATCCTGCCGACGCCGAGCGCCGCCGAGCAGTCATACTACGACCTCGGGCTCTATCAGCTCGCGGTGCGCAATTTCGCGAGTTGGTCTCCCGCCGTGGTCGCGCCGCCGCCCGGCAGTCCGGAGGCATGGCAGGTGACGCTGCGGTTGATCGGAATTTTCATGGGCAAAGCAGATCGCCCGCTGAACGAAATCGATGACGCCGTCTTTACGCAACTCGCGGGCAGTATGGTGAAGCGAAATTGTCCGTGGGACGGTCTCACCGTCAAGGAAGTCGCATCGAAGCTCGCGGGCTCGTCGGGCCCCGAGCGAACGATCGACATGCTGCTGCGCATCGGACCGCATGGCGACGGCTTCGGACGGCATCCCGACGGTCTCACGCTCGCAAAGGTGCGCGAGGCCGAGCACGGAATCGATCTCGGGCCGCACGAGCCGCGCCTGCGCGAGATCATCAATACTCAAAGCGGCAAGGTCGAACTCGCGCCGCCGCTGATGTTAAGTGACCTAGCACGCCTGCGCACCGACATGGCGCGGCGCGATCGCGCGATGGTGCTGATCGGACGGCGCAACCTACGCACCACCAACTCCTTCATGCACAACCTGCCCGCGCTGGTGAAGGGCCGCGATGTTTGCACGCTGCAGATGTCGCCAGATGACGCGCGTCGCATTGGCCTCGCAGACGGCGGCGCTGCGCGCATTACCAGCCGTGTCGGCAGTGTGGTCGCGCCAGTGCAAATCAGCGACGACCTGATGCCGGGTGTCGTCAGCCTTCCGCACGGATGGGGCCACAACGTCGAGGCCTCGCGCATCAACGTCGCGAAGGCTCATCCGGGCGCGAACGCCAACGCCCTCACCGATGATCGCGCGTATGATGTGGCTAGTGGCGCCGCGATTCTGTTCGGGACGCCGGTCAACGTCGAGGCGGTGGTGGAATCGGGCAAATAGGTCAAGGAGAAAAGCGATGAGAATCAAGGGAGTCGATCCGGAACATCCGCCCGAGAGCCTTGCGGGCGCATTTCAGAAGATGGCTGAACTGACCGGGCGCGTCATCACGCCAGCCCTGGTCATGGCGCATCGGCCGGAGATTTTCCTCGCGTCGGGAAGACTCAACCAGGCCGTCGGCGCATCGAAGGTCGTCGAGCCACGCCTGAAGTTCATGCTCTCGGCTCGCGTCGCGCAGATGATCGGATGTCCATTTTGAGTGGACATCAACTCTGCCGGTGGCAGAGAAGCGGGCATCGCGGACGCGCAATTGGAGGACCTCGCGAGCTTCGAGACCAGCGCGAATTTCGATCGCGCGGAAAAAGCGGTGCTGCGTTTTGCGGAAGGCATGACGCGCACGCCCGCCGACGTTTCCGATGCGGTGTTCGAAGACATCCGCGAGCTGTTCAGCACTGAGCAGATTGTCGAGCTAACCGCGGCCGTCGCATTGGAGAACTATCGCGCGCGCTTCAACTGCGCGTTCAAAATCGAAAGCGACGGCCTGTGCACCCTGCCGCTCGACCATCCGGTGCGCCGCGCGCTGAAGCGCGACTAACGTTCGTCCGACGTTGCTGTCACGCATCGCGCGCGGGATAATGGCGTGTTCGCGCCGAGCGAGCGCACAAGCCTACGAAAGACGCCTACCTATAATGTCCGCAGTTGCACCAATCACACGAACCGTCACACGCGACGCTGCCTCCGCGATAGAGGCCGACGGCCTCAGCTTCTCGTATGGCGAACGAAAGGCGCTGAGCAATGTCAGCTTCGCAATCGCGCGCGGTGAGGTTTTCGGCTTCCTCGGGCCCAACGGCGGCGGCAAGACCACGCTCTTCAAACTTCTCTCGACGCTGATTCCGCTTCAGTCCGGCCGCGCGCGCGTGCTCGGAAGCGATCTTGCCGGAGACACGAAAACTATCCGGCGCAAGATGGGCGTGGTGTTTCAGCACCCGAGCGTCGACGGCAAGCTGACTGTGCTCGAAAACCTGCAGCATCATGGCCGGCTCTACGGCATCACCGGCTCGAACCTGAAAGAGCGCGCCAATTCGATGCTCGATTCGCTCGGGCTTACCGCGCGCGCCGACGATCTGGTCGAGACGCTCTCGGGCGGTATGCGCCGGCGCGTCGAGCTCGCGAAGGCTATGTTGCATCAGCCGGAGCTGCTTCTTCTCGATGAGCCCAGCACCGGACTCGATCCGATGGCGCGGCGCGAATTCTTCGGCCATCTGGAACAGCTCAGCCGCCGCGACAGCGTGACGATCGTGCTCACGACGCATCATATGGAAGAGGCGGAGCGCTGCGACCGCATCGCGATGCTGCATCAGGGGCAACTGGTCGCGTGCGCGGCGCCGCTCGAACTCAAATCGCAAGTCGGTGGCGACGTGGTCGTCATTCATACTGCGGCGCCGGAACTTCTTCAGCGCAAACTGCTGCAGCAGCTCAAGCTCAAGAGCGCGGTTGTCGATGGAACCTTGCGCATCGAGAGGCCGCGTGGCCACGAACTGATTCGCGAGCTGGTCGATACCTTCGGCGCCGAGATCGAATCGGTGTCGTTCGGAAAACCTACGCTGGAGGATGTTTTCGTCCATCTCACCGGCCATCGATTCGACATCAGCGGAGACGCGCGCAATGAGTGAAATCGTACTTCAGGCGGGAACGCTATGGTGGCGCGAGATCACGCGTTTCGCGCGCCAGCGGAGCCGGCTGGTCGGCGCGTTCCTGCAGCCGCTGGTTTTCTGGGCGCTGCTTGGGGCGGGACTGAAAGCGTCGTTTCGGCCAAGCGGGATGCCGGGCGACATCAACTACATGCAGTATTTTTATCCCGGCGTGATCATTCTCGTGTTGCTCTTCACCGCGATCTTCGCGACGATTTCAACCGTCGAGGATCGCAAGGAAGGATTCCTGCAAGGTGTGCTGGTCGCGCCGATCGCGCGTTCGACCGTGGTGCTCGGACAAGCTCTCGGCGGCACCACGCTGGCGCTGCTGCAAGGAATTATCTTCCTCGTGCTCGCGCCGCTGGCCGGAATTCACCTCAACCTCGCCGCGATCGTCGTGAGCGCCGGCATGATGGCGATCATCGCGTTCGCGCTCACCAGTATTGGATTGCTCATCGCATGGCGCATCGAGTCGACGCAGGGCTTTCATGCGATCATGAACCTCATCCTCATTCCGATTTGGCTCCTCTCGGGCGCATTTTTTCCATCGAGCGGCGTGCCCGCATGGCTGTACTGGCCGATGCGGGTCAATCCGCTGAGCTATGGCATGATCGCGCTGCGCCGCGGCCTTTATCTCGCCGAACCGGTCAGCTTCTGTTCGCTCTCCGCGTTTCGATGGGCCGTGCTGATTTCGATTGGCTTCGCGATCGCGATGTTCGCCGCCGCGACGCGCGTCGCCAATCGCTCGACCTCCGTGTGACGCCCCATTTTCCATTTGTATCTGCCTTCAAGGTGGTGAATCTTCATCGTGATGGAGATTGATCACGTTGAGGTGATGCGGCGCGTTGCGGAGATTTCTCCGGCGCTGGCGGAAAACGCGCGCGCCTGCGATGCCGCGCGCCAGCTCGTTCCGGAGAGCATGCACTTGATGGTCGATGCCGGCCTGTTCAAGATCCTGCAACCTCGGCGCGTCGGCGGATGGGAACTTCCGATGCGTACCGAGGCCGAAGCCGTCAGCGCGCTGTCGGAGGCGTGCCCCTCGAGCGGATGGGTGCTGATGGTGATGGGCGCGCATCATTGGTGCGTCGGATGTCTTCCTGAGGCCGGCCAGGACGACGTTTTCGGCGGTGGGCGCGACGGCCTGGTCGCGGGCACGCTCTCGTGGCAGGGAACCGCCGAGCCGGTCGAAGGCGGATATCGCGTCAACGGGCGGTGGCAATTTTGCAGCGGCGTCGATCATTCGCAGTGGGTGATGCTCGGATGCGCCGATCCGAAGACACGCGGCCCGGGCGTGCATCTGGTGGTGCCGCGCGGCGAGATCGAGGTCGACGACACCTGGCATGTGATGGGGCTCAAGGGCACCGGCAGCAAGGACGTCGTCGCGCACGATATCTTCGTGCCGGCGCATCGCGCGATCGAGACGCGCGCGATGTTTATCGGCGCCAGTCCCTACGCCCCGAAGCACGCGACCAATCTTTATCGGCTCTCCGCCGAGGCGATGCTCGCAACCTCGGGACTGAGCGCGCTGGTGGGCCAGGCGAAAACGGCCTTGCGGCGATTCATCGATCGCACGCGCGAGCGCAAAGTCATCCTGACCGGCGCGCGCAAGGCCGATCACGGTCCGACGCAGGTTCGCCTCGCCGAGGCCGCGGCGGAAGTCCAGTGCGCCGATTTGATGTTGCATAACTCGCTCGATGAGTTCGATCGACTGATGGCGAGCGGTCAGAATTGTCCCAACGAGCTGCGCGTTCAGGCGCGATGGAATGCCGCATATGGCGTGGAATTGTGCCGCCGTGCAGTCGCGCGCATGTACGCGGGATCAGGCGCGCACGCGGTCTATGATCCGAGCGATATGCAGGTCTCGTTCCGCAACATCGAGGTCGGCGCGCAGCACGCCAGCATGGATTTCGATACGTCGGCCGAAATGTACGCGCGGATGCGTCTGGGCGATTCGAAATAATACTGAATGTAGGCCTCAAAAGGAGCATCAGGTGGAATACAGGAATCTCGGCAATTCAGGCTTGAAGGTTTCGGTCGTCGGACTCGGATGCAACAACTTCGGCATGCGCATCGACACCGAGCAGACTCGCGTCGTTGTCAGCAAGGCGCTCGACGAAGGCATCAACCTGTTCGACACCGCCGACATCTACGGCAATCGTGGCGGCTCCGAAACAATGCTGGGCAAGGCGCTCGGCCCGAAGCGTAAGGATGTCATCGTCGCGAGCAAGTTCGGCATGGCGATGGGCGATGGACCGTTCATGAAGGGCGGGTCGCGCCGTTACATCATGTCCGCGTGCGAGGCGAGCCTTAAGCGCCTCAACACCGATTACATGGACCTCTACCAGATTCATTTTCCCGATCCGGAAACTCCGCAGGAGGAAACCCTCGGCGCGCTCAATGACCTGGTGCGCGCGGGCAAAGTCCGTTACATCGGGTCGAGCAATTTTTCCGGAGTGCAGGTTGCCGATACCGCATGGATCGCGAAGACCAAAGGCTATGCACCCTACATCTCGGCGCAGAATCAGTACAATCTGCTCGATCGTCGCATCGAGAAGGATCTGACGCCCGCTTGCCAACAGTTCGGCGTCGGCATCCTGCCCTACTTTCCGCTTGCGAGCGGATTTCTCACCGGCAAGTACAAGCGCGGCGAGGAGCCGTCGAAAGACACACGGCTCGGGGCGATGGGCGCGATGGCGAAGGGTGCGCTGACCGATACGAACTTCGCGACGCTCGACAAACTGCAGGAATTCGCGCGCAGCCACGGGCATTCGGTGCTGGAACTCGCGATCGGATGGCTGGCCTCGATGCCGCAGGTGTCCAGCGTCATTTCGGGCGCGACCAAACCCGAACAGGTCAGCGCCAATGTGAAGGGCGGTGACTGGAAGCTCACGGCCGAAGAACTCGCGGAGGTCGATAAAATTACCAAGCGCTGAAAAAAGCTCCATTTGGTAGCGCATCGCGCGGGCGAATTTCTGTGCATGTGGACGCGTCTAACTAATGACGCATGATTCCTGAAACCTGCGCTCAACCTGATCGTACTACCGAAAGAGGAGCAAACTGAATGCGCTACATGATTGCATGGTTACTTGGTGTGCCGGCCTCGATTCTCGTGGTTTGGTTCGTGGTCTCGCACGTTCTGTAAACAACTCGGCTTGCGCGCGGATTTCATAACAAATCGAAAAACGCTTCGGTGCGTTGCTCGAAATGAAACTCACGCGCGAGCCGAATCCATTTACGATCCAATCCGTGGAGCGGTTCCGGCAGCGCCTCGAGCGGATAAAATCCCGCCGCGAGCGCTTCGAGCGGATTGGGCTTCAGCTCTCCGCCCTCGATCGAACATTCAAATAGCAGCGAATAGATGTGCCGCGTCGGGACTGGAATCTTGAGGCTATCGACGACGCCGATGAGGCGGCGCGGACGCACGGTGAGTCCTAGCTCCTCGTGCACTTCCTTCGCGACGTTTTCCGCGGGCGAAAGTCCTACGTCGCAAAATCCGGTTGGATACCACCAGCGCCCGCTCGGCCGCTGCATCATCAGAAGCTCATCGCGATCGTTGAACACGATGGCGCCGACCCCGGCCGCCGCGGTCACATAGCCGTCGTAGCCGCTGAGCACCGACTCGCGCCATCGAAGCCGCATCACCTCCGCCGCGTCCGCATCGGCGTGCGCGAGCGCCCCATGCACCCGCGCCGCCTCCTTCAAAAGCTCCTCGTAACGCTCGGAATCGTAGCCGTCGGGTTTGAATGCGAGTCCGGTGCGCGCGATCGCGCTGATGCGCTCGACGAAGCGCGCCAGCTCCAGCAACAGATCGGTTTCCACTGATGCCTCCTGATGAGCACGGAGTCTAGCATCGCGCGGCGCTTCCCTCGCAGCGCGATGTCGTACTAATCAATGACGATGCTGAATCCATATATAGAAGGATGGGAACTGCGCGAGCTGCTGCGGAAGCGCGAAATTCGCCCGCGCGAGGTCGCGGAGTTTTTCCTCGCCCGCATCGAGAAGCTCAATCCCTCCCTCGGCGCATTCGTCACGATCACGCCGGAGCGCGCACTCGCCGATGCGGATCGCGTCGAGAAGCTCTCGCGCGCCGAGGCCGATGCGCTGCCTCTTTTTGGGGTGCCCTTCTCCATCAAGGATCTGTCGTGGACCAAAGGCATCCGCACCACGTTCGGTTCGAAGAATCACGCCAACTTCATTCCGCCGGCGGATTCGGAATACGTCGCGCGGCTAGGCCGCGCCGGCGGGATCATGCTCGGCAAAACTTCGACGCCGGAGTTCGGCGCGCGAACGA
>DATGKG010000545.1:0-2107 GCA_035294805.1 Binataceae bacterium (SeqCode)
GGGGGTGTCTACCACCACGATGTCTTTCACGCCAAGCAACACCATTAGGCGCGAATTGCTATGCGCAAGGACCCCGTGCGAGTCCAGGTTGAGCACGTGCCCCACCGTGACATTCTTCTCGCGCCCGCCCATCGCTTCCCACAAACCTTCCCAGGTCCCCACGTCATGCCAACTGAAATCCGCCTTGACGCCCAGCACGTTCGCGGCGCGCTCGATCACGACGCGGTCGAATGAATCGAAATCGAGCTGACGATATAGCTTCGCGAGCGCCGCACCCTTTCGCGTCGCGAGGTTGTTCATCGCGGCGACCAGCGCGGGAGCATGCTCTGTCAGCTCGCGCTGCAGCGTCGCGGTCGTCATCACGAACATGCCCGCATTCCACAGGAAGCGCTTCGAGGCGAACATCTTTTTCGCCAACGCGGGCTTCGGTTTCTCGACGAAGCCCTTCACTCGGTATCCGCTTGCGATACTCGCGCCGACTTCCTGATATCCGAATTCGGGTTCCGCACGAGTCGGCGTCACGCCGATGACGACGATCGCTTTTTCGCTGCCGGCGAGCGCGAGCGCCTTTGCCAGCGTGCCGCGAAACCCGCTCGCGGGCGCGATGTAATGATCGGCAGGCATCACCGCGATGAGTCCGTCGCCGAATTTTTTGCGGATCACTGCCGCGCCGTATGCGATCGCGACCATAGTTCCGCGCCCATCGGGCTCGAGGATGAGATTGTCGCGTGGAATGAGTCCTTCGATCGCTGCGGCGAACGCTTTCTTCTGCGATGCGGTGACCAGGACGAAAATTCGCTCGCGCGCGACGAGCGGCTGCACCCTCGCGATAGTCTCGCTGAGCAGCGTGGTTCCTTCGTCGATGGAGAACAGCGGCTTGGGCCGCTTCTCGCGACTCGCCGGCCAGAATCTGGTGCCTTTTCCTCCGGCAATGATTAGCGCGGAAGCTCTGCCCGATGGAGATCGCCCAGCTTGCGCCACGGGCTAGGTCTTTTTCTGTCCCCCTTCCCTGTAGGGGAAGGGGTTAGGGGTTAGGTCTGCAGCGGCAGGGCTTCTCACATCGCACCTAACTCTTTCAGCTTGGCTTCGAAGATCGCGCGAATCTCATCGAGGCTCTTCTGATCGCTCGCCTCGTACCGCGTCACCAGCGCAGGCTGCGTGTTGGACGCGCGCACGAGGCCCCATCCGTTGGCGAACTTCACCCGCGCGCCATCGATCGCGATAACATCGTAATGCTTGGAAAAATATTCCGCGGCTTTTTTCACCACCGAGAATTTTTTGTCGTCGGGACAATCGATACGAATCTCGGGCGTGAAAAAACTCTTCGGAAGATCGGCGAGAAGCTGCGCGAGGCCTTTACCCTCGCGGCTGATGATTTCGAGCAGTCGAAACGACGCGTAGATCGCATCGTCGAAGCCGAAATATTTGTCGGCGAAAAACATGTGGCCGCTCATCTCGCCGGCGAGCGCCGCATGCTCCTCTTTCAAC
Source organism: Binataceae bacterium (SeqCode) (assembly GCA_035294805.1). GTDB lineage: Bacteria > Desulfobacterota > Binatia > Binatales > Binataceae > DATGKG01. The sequence goes on from DATGKG010000545.1 coordinate 1,489, forward strand.
TTGCTCTTGATTAGCGAATGGCCCGTCTTCCACATAATGGGGCGGCCGCCGCTTTTCGCGATGTCGTCGTACATCCGCTGCGAGCATTTCACGTCGCCGATAATCGCCGCGCCCGGCCGCTCCTTCAGAATTGCGCGCGAGAACGCGACCAGCAACTCGTCGCCCCACACGATGCGGCCGTTCTCGTCAACCGCCCCGACACGATCCGCATCGCCATCGTAGGCGATGCCGATGTCGGCCTTGCGCTTGGCGACCTCGGCAACCAGATCGCGCATGTTCTCCTCGACGGTCGGATCGGGATGATGATTCGGAAAGCGGCCGTCCATCTCGATGTGGATGCCGAAAGTCGTCGCGCCGAGATCCTGCATCAGCGGCTCCGCGACCACGCCGCCGCATCCGTTGCCGCCATCGACGGCGACCTTGAGCCCTGGCTTGAGCTCGATGTTGGCGCGAATGAAATCGCCATACTCGGGAACAATCGGCGTCTCTTTGATGGTCCCCTTCGCGCCGCTCCGGTAGAAATCGCGCTTTTCGATGATATCGGCCAGCTGCTGAATGTCGGCGCCGAAAATCGTGGTCGGCCCGATGCCGAGTTTGAAGCCGTTGTACTCCGCCAGAT
>DATGKG010000546.1:0-16728 GCA_035294805.1 Binataceae bacterium (SeqCode)
GCGCGCACGCATCCGCGAGATTCAGGAAGAGAAGCTGCTCGCGATGCTGCCGTACCTCTACGAGCACAGCCCCTTCTATCGTGAGAAATTCCGCGCCGCGAAGCTGCGGCCGGAGGACATCCGAACGGTTGCGGATCTCGCGCGCTTTCCGGTCACAATCAAAAATGAGATGGCCAACAATGTGGCGCAAAATCCGCCCTGGGGTAGTTATACGCCCATCGACGATCGCACCTGGGCGAAGAATGGATGGATGGTGTTCTCGACCTCGGGCACGACCACCACGCCGCGCTCGTTTCGCTATACCGCGCTCGATCGCGAAATCTGGGCGCGCACCAGTGCCCGCGCTCTCTATGCGATGGGAATCCGCGCCGGAGACACCGCGCTGACCTGCACCAACTACAATCCGCACGTGTTCTTCTGGTCGACCCACTATGCCTTTAACCTGATGCATGTGACGGTGATTCCCGGCGGCGTGCAGACGGAGCGCCGCGTGCAGATGATCCAGCTCTACCGGCCCAATCTGCTCGTCGCGACGCCGTCGTACTCGCTGCATCTCGCGAACGCGATGCGAAACGCGGGACTAGATCCGGCATCGAGTTCGATCGCGAAAGTGATTTGCGGAGGCGAGCCGGCGTCGGGGATTCCCTCGACGCGGAAACGCATCGAGCAGACCTGGGACGCCGAGTTCCATGATGTCTTCGGATGCACTGAGGCGGTGCCCGGCGGATGGGCGGTGACTTGCCGCGAAGGACTCAAGCTCGATCCGGTTTCGACGCATGTGCAGGAGGATCTCCAAATCTGGGAGACCGTCGATCCCATCACGATGGAGCCCGTGCGCACCGGTCAGCCCGGGCTCACCGTCGTCACCAATCTCAACTCGGAGGGCTCGCCGCAGTTGCGCTTCGTGGTCGGCGACTTCACGACGCTGGATTACGGTCGATGTGTATGCGGGCGGACGCTGGCGCGCGCTCGCGGCGGTTTCGTCGGCCGCGCCGACGACATGCTGAACATTCGCGGGCAGAAGCTGTTCCCGAGCGTCATCGAGGAAGTGGTGCGCGGCTTCGATATTCTGGGTGACGAGTTTCAGATCGTGCTCGAGAAGGATGGCGTGATGGACACCTTCACCATCGTCGCCGAGACGCGCGATCATGTTCATCCAGCCGACGGCGAGCGGCTGATCGAATTGATTGCCGCCGAGGTCATCCGCCAGTGCGAGCTGCGGCCGCGCGTCCGCCTCGTGACTCCGGGAACCCTGCCGAAAACGGAGTTCAAGGCGCGACGCGTCATCGATCGGCGCGAGGCGCTTTGACATCGACGTTTGCCTTCCTGTTCATTCGGCGCTACAAAGTCTCAGTTTCATTTTGCAACTGTCTAACTGGAGGATGCCATGAAGCTCTACGAATATACCCAGGCGCCGAATCCGCGCCGGGTGCGGATCTTCCTCGCGGAGAAGGGGATCACGGTTCCATTCGAGCAAGTCGATATCGCGAAGGGACAGAATCGTGCGCCCGAGTTTCTCAAGATCAATCCGATGGGCGGGTTGCCGGTGCTGGAACTCGACGACGGAACGGAGCTCGCCGAATCGGTCGCGATCTGCCGCTACTTCGAAGGGCAAAAGCCGGACCCGCGCCTGATGGGCGTCGATGCGAAGGACATCGCGCTCGTCGAGATGTGGAATCGGCGGATGGAGTTCGAAATTCTCAGCATGACGGCGGGAGCGTTCCGCAACACCAGCCCGTTTTTCAAAGGCAAAATTCCGCAGGTCCCGGAGTACGGCGAGATTTGCAAGAACGCCGCGCTCAAGCGCCTCGAATGGCTCGACGGCGAGCTCGCGAATCGTCCCTACATCGCGGGCAACCGCTTCACTATTGCCGACATCACCGCGATGGTCGGGATCGATTTCGGGCGGCCGACCAATATTCGTATCCAGCCGACTCAGAAGAACCTCGCGCGATGGCACGAGTCGGTGGCGAGCCGCCCGAGTGCGAAGGCTTAGCGGATCGGTGGAAGATTCGGCGTGTAGAGCTGGTAGAGCATCAGGTACACGATGACGCCGGTCACTGAGACGTAGATCCACAGCGGCCAGGTCCATCGCGCGATGCGGCGATGACTCATGAAGCGCGCGCGCAGCGCGAAGTACAGCGTGATGAGAACCAGCGGCACTATCAGTCCGGCAAGAATGATGTGCGGAATGAGTATCAAAAAATATACTGGCCGAATCCAACCGTGCCCGGTGAACAGGATGTCGCCGACCTCGTAATGGAATATCAAATACGAGGTGAGAAATGCCGCCGATATGCAGATCGCCGCGATCATACAGGCGCGATGGGCGCGGATGCGCCGACGCTTGATGAAGTAGAATCCCGCGAGCAGGAGGATTGCCGCGGCGGAATTCAGAATCGCGTTGAGCGGCGCGAGTGAGTATATCGAGAACACTTCTTCCTGATGTGGATACGCCCGTCGCGGGATGCGGCGGGCGTATCTTTTTCGCTATATCACGTCCGCCCTTACGCTATGGCGCCTTGGGCTGCGACTGCTCGCTGTTGGCCGCTCCGCCCTCCGGTGCAGGCGAGGCCGCGGTTCCCGAGGGACTCTCGCCTCCCGCGGGGGCAGCATTGGGCTGTCCCACTTGAGAGTCCGCGGGTTGGTCGGCATTCGTAAGCGCCTTGCCCTGCGGAATTTGCGGCACGCCGACCGCCGGTTCCTCATGATGCCCGATGACAACATCTTCCGGATGACTCGCCCACGAGCGGCGGCTCAAGTCCGGCCGTACCATCAAGTAGCAGAATGCGACAATCACCAACGGCGTCGCGGCGACTACCCACAAGCCCTTACGCTCGATCGCGAGATGCATGAAGTACATCGCCACCAGCGTTGCCTTTGCGAGCGCAAGCGCGACCAGCGCGCCGACCATCACGGTCTTCGGCAGGCCCATTCCATAGACGCCCAGTTCGGCGCCAGTGAGTAACGTCAAATATATAAAGACGGCTATGTAGCTCGGGCCCTGGTGCTCGACCGCGCCAGGCGCGTGTGCTGCTGCGGTTTCTGCCATCGCTAATGCTCTCCCACTCCGTTGTTGCGCGTCAGATGAGATATATGAAGGTAAAGATCAGAATCCAGACCAGATCGACGAAGTGCCAATACAACCCCGCGACCTCGACCAGTTTGACTTCATGATTCGACGCTTCCTTGCCGAACGAGCCTAGTAGAATCGTCGAGAGGTAAATGACTCCGCCGGAGACGTGCATTCCATGGAATCCGGTCAGGATGAAAAACGTCGCGCTGAACAGGCTGGTCTTGATCGAGAGCCCTTCGCCCATGATGAGATGATGCCATTCGAAGGCCTGGCATCCGAGAAAGACGATGCCGCCCAGCACCGTAAGCGCCAGGAAGCCGCGCATCTTCGTCATGTTGCCGTGCTCAACACCTGATAGCGCCTCGACCATCGTCAAGCTCGAACAAATGAGGATGAAGGTCATCACCGCGGTAAGGGTGATGCCGAGCCAGTCGGCCGGGTTCGGCCAGTTGACGTTGTACCATCGCAGCGCGCCGTACGCGGCGATACCGGCGCCGAAGGTCATCGCGTCGCCCGCCAGGAACACCCACATTCCGAGCTTGCCGGAATTGCCTGGCGTCAGGGACGGTTCCAGCTCGTCGTGGAATCCCTCGGCGTGATGAGTATCAACTGCTGCTGCGGCCTCGCTCATTCGTCTCTCCCCTATCTCGATGATGAACCCTGAAGTCGATGCGCATCGGTAATCGACAAGTCGCGTTTACGTTGCGCGCGCCGCCAGGTCAGATAAAACGCGCCGCCGATCAGCGCGAAGGTTGTGTACGGCACCGCCATCATGAACAGCACGCTGCTATTGAATGCGTGGCCGCCGACGTCGTTGGGACCGAGTCCGCATACCGCGCATGCACCCGCGACTCGCGGCGCGAGAGCAATCGCAAATGACATCAGACCGGTTGCGGTTAAAACTCTTTTCATACGCATCGCCAAACTCCTCGCGCGATACTAAGTCAGATAAACCAGCACGAAAAGGGCCGGCCAGATCGCGCATACGAAGTACCAGTAGATTGCGCAAATCTCCACCGCGCCCGCGTTCTTCGCGCCATAGCGCCCGCGCATCGCGGCAATCGCGATACATCCGAGCCAGATCACGGCCGCCGTAACGTGCGCGCCGTGAAGTCCGATTAATGTGTAAAACGTCGCGCCGTAGGTCCCGCTCGATAGCTTCAAACCATGCGCGACCAGCCGCACCCATTCGCTGCCCTGAATCGCGAGAAATGCCGAGCCGAGGATCAGGGTGATGGCGAGCCATCGGCGCACCATCCGCTGACGATTCTGATGGACCGCGCGCACGCCTAGAAACATCGTGACTGCGCTGCTGAGCAGCACGAAGGTGTTGATCCACGTCACGAAGATTGGAAGTCGCGGCAGCCCCGGCGGCGGCCAGAACGGCGCCTCGCCACGATAGACGAGGAACGGTCCGACCAGCCCGCTAAACAGCATGATCTCGCTCGCGATCAGCATCAGCACGGCGATCTTGCCGCTCGAGATGAACGGCTCGCTCGCGCCATCGCCATCGAACACGTCGCGGCGCGGGCGTCGGGCCGGAACTATTAGTGGCCTTATCTTGGCCGTCATTGTGCGAGACTCTGCCATCTCAATTCTTCACCAGGATCGTGACGATCGAAACCGCGACCAGCAGCGCGATGACGCCGAAGATGATCATCAGCACCTTGCGGTTCTGTTCGCGCGTATCGTCGCGAGTTACCAGATTGGTCGGCATGGCTACTCTCATCTAGATCCTGTCCAGCACCATCACCAGCAGGACCAGCGGAAGATAAAACAACGACGTGAACATCACGCGACGCGCCGCCGCCGCAGTCTCGGGACCGCGCACCAGCCGCACCGCCGCCGTGAGCATCGCACATCCGAGCGCGACGGACGTTATCAGATATACGACTCCCGCAAATCCGAAGATGGTAGGTAGCGCGCCCACCACGAGAAGGACGACGCTCGATACGACGATGACGGGATTTTCCGGATGGCTATCGTCGCGGTCGAGTGGAATCAACCATAGCCGCGCGCGCCTGTAGTCGGCGCGATAAATCTTCGCGATCGACAGCGAATGCGGGAGCTGCCACAGAAACATAATGCCGAACAGCAGCCACGGTTCGAGGCCGAGGCTCCCTTTGGCGGCAGCCCATCCGGCGACCGGAGGCAGCGCGCCCGGAATCGCGCCAACGATGTTACAGCTCCACGACATCCGCTTCAGCGGCGTGTACGCGAACAGATAGCTGGCCGCGATCGCCGCGGTGACGACGGCGGATAGCCAATGCACCGTGAGCAGCAGGTAAGCCAACCCGGCGGCGGTCGCGAGGACGCCGAACCACATCGCATCGGTCGCGCCGATGCGCCGGTCGGGAATCGGACGATAGCGCGTGCGATCCATCATCGCGTCGGTGGCGCGCTCGATGTACTGATTGAGCGCGAGCGTGCCGCCCGAGGCGAGCGCGGTTCCGATCAGCAGGTTCAGCGCGACGATGGGTTCAAACGATCCCGCGGCGCCTAGATAGTATCCGGCCAGCGTCGTCACCAGCACCATCGCGGTGACGCGCGGCTTGGTGAGTTCGAGATATTCCGCTGCGCGAGTGCGCGCCGCGTAAATGCGCGTCTCAATTATCGCGGAGCGCGTGCTCATGCGATCACCTGCCGCTGGTCGAGGATCTCGGAATTCGCGACGCGATGCGAAATCGGTCGCGCCCGGCGAATGCCGAACAATCGCCATGAGCGGATCGTGATCGTGAGGCTCGTCACCAGCACCGCAGCGCCGATCGCGACATGCGACGTCGTGGGAAGCACCGCGCGGCGGCTCCAGACGGTGATCGCGCCGAGACAGATTTGCGCAGTCAGCAGCACTATCAGCCCAAGCGCCGGACGCCGCAGGCTCGGCTCATCGCGATGATTCCTCAGGACGCGCACGACGGTCCACGTGACGAAGCAGGTGACGACCACCGCACCGCATCGATGGATGAAGTTGATCGCGATGTACTCATTCCACAGCGGCGGCACGGCCTGCCCGAACGACGTGGGAAAATCGGGAATCGCGAGGCCCGCGCCGAGATGACGCATCAGCGCGCCGATCAGGATTTGCAAATAAATGATGCCGGTCGTGATCGCCGACAGTTGCGCGAGTGGGAGAAGCACAGGGCTCTCCTTGCGCGGTTCGGTATCGATGAACCATGGACTGGTGAAGATCGCGAGCGCGACTACCACGCAGAAGAACGCATTTGCGGTCGCGGTATGCGCCATCGCGATCGGTAATGGGATCAGGAACAGCACCGTGATGCCGCCGAGGATCGCCTGTGCGATGACGAGTGCGAACGCGGCGATCGCGAGCACGCGCACCCATCGACGCGGCTCGCGCAGGATCGCCCAAAGCATCAGCCCGAAGGTCAGTATCGAGACGACGCCGGCGACGACGCGATGGCTGTATTCGAACAGCACCCCGCCCTTGAGCGACGGGATGAGCTTGCCGAATGCGAGCGGCCAGTCGGGCACCGACAATTCGGAGCCGGTCGACTTAACCAGGCCGCCGACGAAAATCAGGATGAAGGTCGCGCTCGCGAGGAGTAGCGCGAACCGATGCAGCGCGCGTCGAGAAGACATGCTTAGTCGGCCGCGGCGCTCATGTGCTCGGGCGGAGCATTCTGCGGCCAGTAATCCTCTGTAGTTTCCGGCGAGCTGTACTCGTATGGTCCGCGGTAGACGGTCGGCAGCTTGCCCGGCCAGTTGCCATGGCCCGGATGCACCGGCGTGGTCCATTCGAGCGTGTTGGCATGCCACGGATTCTCGGTGGCCTTTTCGCCGAACCAGTAGCTGTAAATCAGGTTGAACAGGAAGATGAACTGCGCCGCACCCAGAATAAGCGCGCTGACCGAAATGAACTCATTTATGCCCGCCAGCGGCTTGAGGAAGTCATACTGAAGCGGATTGTAAATGCGCCGCATGTGGCCGCCCATCCCAAGGATGTGCATCGGGAAGAAGGTGCAATTGAAGGCGATGAAGGTGATCCAGAAGTGCAGCTTGCCAATCTTCTCGCTCATCATGCGGCCAAACATCTTCGGATACCAGTAAGTGATTCCCGCGAAGATGCCGAATAGACTTCCGCCGAAGAGCACGTAGTGAATGTGCGCGACGATGAAGTAGGTGTCGTGGATGTACATATCCACCGGCGTGCACGCCATGAAGATGCCCGACAGCCCGCCGATCACGAACATCGCGACGAATGACAGCGCATTCAGCATCGGCGTCGTGAAATGAATGTCTCCTTTATATAGCGTGCCGAGCCAGTTGAAGGTTTTGATTGCCGAAGGGACTCCGATCACCATCGTGGTGAGCATGAAGCTGGTTCCCAGCGCGGGATTCATTCCCGACTGGAACATGTGATGGCCCCACACGATCCACGATAGGAACGCGATCGCGATCATCGCGTAGGCCATCGCGCGATAGCCGAAGATCGGCTTGCGCGAGAAGGTCGCGATCATGTCCGACGTGACGCCCATCGCCGGCAGGATCATGATGTAGACCTCGGGATGTCCGAAGAACCAGAACAAATGCTGCCAGAGCAGCGGCTCGCCGCCGCCCGAGGGCAGGAAGAAGTGCGTCCCAGCCATCCGATCGAACAGCAGCAGCGCGAGCGCGGTGGTGAGCACCGGCAGCGCCAGCAGCAACAGTATCGCGGTGATGAAGAGCGACCAGATAACCAGCGGCATTCGAAAGAACGTCATGCCCTTGGTGCGCATATTGATGATGGTGGTGATGTAGTTGATCGACCCCATCAGCGAGCCCATGCCGAGCACGATCAGGCTGATGCACCATAGGTCCTGGCCCCAGTCGACGCCGGTGTAGTTCGGCACCGCGCTCAGCGGCGCATACGAGGTCCATCCCGCGGCGGCCGCGCCTCCGGTCACGAAGAACGACGACAGGATGATGACGCCGGCGATCGCGCTGACCCAGAAGGAAAACATGTTGAGCTTCGGAAACGCCATGTCGCGCGCGCCGATCATCAGAGGAACCAGCAGATTGCCGAAGGTCCCGACCAGAATCGGCATCACCACGAAGAAGATCATGATGGTGGCGTGCATGGTGAACATCGAGTTGTAGGTGTTGGGCGTGATCGCGTTGTCCTGTTGCAACGTCTCGGGAAAAATCCTGAGGAAGCTCCACTGGTTCTCCGGCCATCCCAGCTCGAGGCGCATCAGCATCGCCATCAAACCGCCGATCGCCATCATGAAGAGCGCGACGAACAGGAACTGTTTCGCGATCATCTTGTGATCGGTCGAGAACAGGTAGGTGCGAACAAATCCGAGCTCATGATGCTCGGCATGTGCGCCATGAATTTCGACTGCGGCCGTACTGCTCATCGTTCAACCATCTCCCCCGCGTGAGGCGGGCCAAATGCCGGCGAATTTACTGATTCGTGTAAGTGTCCTTGAGCCACTTGTTGTAATCGTCTTCCGATTGCACCGTGAGATGTCCCAACATGCCCGAATGGCCGAAGCCGCACAGCTCGGCGCATGGAATCTCATAGGTTCCAGGCTCGGTCGCCTGGAACCACACCGCGATGGTGCGGCCCGGAACCGCATCCTGCTTCAGACGCATATTGGGCACGAAGAAACTGTGGATGACGTCCTTGGATTCCAGCTCGATGCGAATCACTTTGTTGACCGGCACGTGGAACTCATTCTCGACGGTGACATCGTCCTTGGTATCAATCTTGCCGTCGGGGCCGGGGTACGTGATCTCCCAGTTGAACTGTTTCGCCGTCACTTTGTAGAAGAAATCGCCCGGGGGTCCATGCTCCTTGATATCCGCCCAGGTCGAGCGACTGAGCAATGCGAGCGCGACCAGGATCACCGTCGTCGCGGTGGTCCAGGTGATCTCGAGCCGGCTATTACCCTCGATATATTCCGCCTTGCGTCCAGGCCGCGTGCGATACTTCACCAGAAAGACGACCAAGGTGATGGTCACGAGGACCCAAGTGACCACCGTGATCCAGAAGATGAGCAGAAAGATCGCATCGATGGATGGACCGAAGGTCGAGATGTCGTGCGGGAAGTACATCTTTTCCAGAAACATCGCTAAGTTTCACCCCTATCGCGTCGCATGAGTCGCCGATGCGGTCGCATGACGAGCGTCGCTGCGGCGCTACGCAACCCAATCATTTATGAATTGAAATTTCCAGCGATTGTGCGCCTGCGCGAGAGCATCCGGAAAATGAAAAATTCAGCATGCCCCATCAAATTCGGCTAACGAATCGTCGCGGCAATATTTTCCAGTGTTCGAATATTTTTGCAAGGCATGCGAAGGCACTTTTGTACAGATCCGTCGCAGGCGCGATGTGAAGTACGCGCACTGATGTTTTCCATCGCTGAGCCGCGCCTAGATATGGCGATTCTTACACTTCGTGCTGTTTGCGATGCCGCACCTTTCGGCTAAAACAGCCTTTGGTTGGGGAGGCCTTCGACGATGCCTGAGCAGTTCGCAACTCTCGCCCACGCATTCGATCATCAGGCGCGCAAGTACGGCTCGCGCACGCTGCTCAAGCAGAAGCGTGACAAGGTCTGGCGGAATTTTTCGTGGAGCGAGATCGCTGGCGCCGCGGGAAAGCTGCGCGCCGGCCTCATCCGAATGGGCATCAAGCCCGGCGACCGCGTCGCGATTCTTTCCGACAATTCACCGCAGTGGATGATCGTCGATCAGGCGGTCCTCGGGCTCGGCGCGGTGACGACTCCCCTCTTCACCACCAGCGGCGCCGAGGAGCATCGCCACGTGCTCAACGACTCGGGCGCGCGCATCATCGCGGCCAACGGCGACGACATGGTAAAGAAGGTCATCGCGCTGGGCGGCGCGATCCCCGGCATCGAGGGCATCATCGCGTTGCATCCGGGCGCGAAGGATCAGCCCGCGAGCAACGGCACCCCGCGTGTGATGACGCTCCAATCGGCCAGCGCTGATTCTCCCGCGCCGGTCGGCGAAGGCAAGCGCGACGACCTCGCGACGCTCATCTACACCTCCGGAACGACCGGACCATCGAAGGGCGTGATGCTCACGCACGGCAACCTGCTTTCGAATGCGGAGGACGCCGTCACCGTGCTCGGCGTCAACGAGACGGACAACATCCTGTCGTTCCTTCCGGTCGCACATTCGTTTGAGCGCACCGCAGGCTATTACACGGTAGTACTCGGCGGCGGCCAGATCGCTTACGCCGAGGGGCTGACGCAAATCCCCGCCAATTTGCAGGAGATCAAGCCGAGCCTGTTGCTGGTGGTGCCGCGCCTGCTCGAGGCGATTTACGATCGTGTGCAAAAAACTGTGCGCAGCAGTCCGCCCTTACGCCAACGTCTTTTTCATATGGCGATCGAAACCGGCAAGCGCGCGACCGAATATCGTCATGGCGGAAAGCCGATGCCGCCGCTGCTCGCGATGCAGATGGCGATCTATCGCAAGCTCGTGTTCCATCGCATCCAGAGCGTGTTCGGCGGAAGGCTGCGCTACCTGATTTCGGGAAGCGCGCCGCTGCCGAACGAGATTTACCATTTCCTCGCCGCTGCCGAGATTCCGCTGGTCGAAGGCTACGGCCTCACTGAAGCGGCTCCGATCGTATCGGTGAATCTGCTGCCGGGTCGGGCGAGAATCGGAACGGTCGGACAGAGCCTTCCGCACGTCGAGACGAAAACCGCGCCGGATGGCGAGTTGCTGGTGCGCGGTCCCAACGTGATGAAGGGTTACTACAAGCTCGAAAAGGAAAGCGCGGAAACGATCGACCACGACGGATGGCTGCATACCGGCGACATCGCGCAGATCGACGCCGACGGTTTCATCAAGATCACCGATCGCAAGAAAGAGATCATCGTGCTGTCGGGCGGCAAGAATATTTCGCCCGCTTACCTCGAAACGAAGCTGGTGACCGATCCCTACATCTCGCAGGCCTGCGTGTTTGGCGATCGCCGCAAACATCTCGCAGCGCTGATTGTGCCGAACCTCGAAAACCTGAAGGACGTGCTGAAGGAGAAAGGCCTCGAGGGCAAGCCACCGGAGGAAGTCGTCAAGTCGCCCGAGCTGCGATCCTTCTATCAGGCGCGGCTACGCGAATTTAACAAGCCGCTGTCCGATGTCGAAGCGATCGCGGCCTTCACGCTTATCGCGCAGCCATTCTCGCAGGAGAACGGCCAGATGACGCCTACGATGAAAGTCCGCCGCCGCGTGGTTCAGCAGCAGTATAAGGAGGTGATCGATTCGATGTTCCGCGACTAGGACCGCATGCCCTCGCCAGCCTTAAGCGGTCTCGATCTCGCGAGCGTGGGAGATCTCGCGGCGTCCGATAGGCTGAACCTCGTCTATCGAAAGAGAAGTGACCGCGACGGTCTTTCCATCTAACGTGATGAATTCGACCTCGTAACCGCCGGCGGGATGGACAAGGACGACCGTGCCCACGTCCCCGGCTTTCAAACCGTACTTCGGCAAGTCACGCCCAAGCACAACGCTGTCATGTTTAGCATCAGCGCTGCTCCTTCTTAGCGTCCCCGCGGATGGGCTTCCGCCAAGTGACATTCCAAAACCTTCAGGACGAGCGCAGCGGCCGGCGTTCGGAAGGTTCATAGCATCGTAGCGTTTCGTCAGATACACAAAGCGCGTGCCTCAGGTAATCACCACAATGATATACGTTGTTATCGAACAGTGGAGAGGACGGTCGAAATAGAAACGCAAAATTCCGCGGCGGCTTCTGATACAGAAAAAGGGCGGGCACCATCGGATAATGATGCCCGCCCGCTTCGAGGATCGATGTGTCGGCGATCGCTAGCCTTTCGCCGTTCCGTTCTCTTGCGCCAGCAGTATGTGGATAGTCGTCAGCTTCTTGATCGCATACGCGCGCTTGCCTTTCGGCGTATGCACTTCCACCTCATCGTTGACGCCTTTGCCAATCAATGATTTGCCCAGCGGCGATGACAATGAAATCTTAAACTGCGCGCCGTCGACTTCCTCAGGAACCACGATTTCGTATTCGTGCGCGCCGCCTTCATCGAGGTCCTCGAGCTCGACCTTGCTGCCGAGGCCCACGGTGTCGCGAGGAATCGAGTTGAGGTCGATGGTGGCGAGCTCGGCCACGCGCACTTCGAGGTTGTTGAGGCGTGCGCGCAGAAACTCCTGACGCTGCTTCGCCATCGCCCATTCGGCATTTTCCGACAGATCGCCGTGCGCGCGGGCGCGCTCGAGTTCCTTGGGCAGATCGACGGTCAGCTCGCGCTTGAGCACATCCATGTTGTCGCGCAGCCGTTTGACTACGGGAAGTTCAGCCATACTTACTTCGTCTCACTTTAGGATATCGGCCTTCATTCAGTCGGCGACGATCGAAGTCAAACTCCGATTGACGCCCGCTACGCTCTGAATTCCTTGCACCACCAGCTCGCCGAGCGTGGTCACGTCGGGCGCCTCCGCGATCGCGATGATGTCATGCGGGCCGGTCACCGCATGCGCCATCGAAACGCCTTTGACCTGGCGAATCTTGGTCGCGACTTCGCGCGCTTTGCCGGGTGAGGTGTCGATCAGGATGAAAGCTTTGACCATCGTCGCTCCTCCGTGAAGATGCGTTCGTTACGCGCTCATCGAAGTGGCGGGGGCGGAACCGGATTGCCCTGTTCGTTGTAGGTATAAAAGCCGCGGTTGGTTTTGCGCCCGAGATAGCCGGCATCGACGTACTTCTTGAGCAGCGGGCAGGGACGATACTTGTCGTCGCCGAGCACGCGATGCATCACCTCCATGATCGCGAGGCAGGTGTCGAGGCCGATCAGGTCGGCGAGCTCGAGCGGCCCCATCGGCTGATTGGTGCCGAGCTTCATCGCGGTATCGATGTCGGTGACGCCGCCGACGCCTTCATAGAGCGTGTAGATCGCTTCATTGATCATCGGGAGGAGCACGCGATTGACGATGAAGCCCGGGAAATCCTGCGCCGTCATCGTGCTCTTGCCCACGCGCTCCGCCAGCGCCTGGGTGGTGCGATAGGTCTCATCGGAGGTCGCGAGACCGCGGATGATCTCGACCAGCTTCATCGCGGGAACCGGATTCATGAAGTGCATGCCGATCACTTTGTCCGCGCGAGTGGTGCGCGCGCCCATCCGCGTGATCGAAATCGACGAGGTATTCGACGCGAAGATGACGTCGGGATCGCATACCTTGTCGAGCTGCTGAAAAATTGCGATCTTCGCGTCTTCGTTCTCCGTCACCGCCTCGATGACGAAGTCGGCCTTCTTCATCGCGCTGAGATCGGTCGCGGTTTTGATGATCTCCATCACGCGGTCGCGCTCTTCGGGTTTGAAGCGGCCGCGCTGAATCATGCGATCGAAGTTCTTGCGGATGGCGTCGAAGCCGCGTTTGCATGCCTCGGGCGACACATCATGCATCACGACCGGAATACCGGCCTGCGCCGTGACCTGCGCGATTCCCGCGCCCATCTGGCCCGCGCCAATCACCCCCACGGTATGAACTTCCATCGCCATCCTTCCCTCCGCTCAGATGTACGAAATGTAGTGCTTGAGTGAACTGAGCAGCGCGGCGACATCCGCCTCGTCGCCGAGTTCGCGGCATAGAATTTCGTAGTAGCCTTTGACGCGTCCGCGTTCCTGTTGGTCTTCGGGCACTGAAAGCAAACTTTGGAAGTCCTTCAGTAGCGCCTGCGTCTCGAGTTTCTTTTTAACCGGGATGGTCTCGTCGTCGACCGCGATGAGCAAGCGGATGTGATCGATCATCCGATTCATGACGGCGAAATCGCTGCGGTCTTTTTCCATCGGACGACTCTCTTCAATGCGCTTCGCCGGGAGGCTCCTCGCCCTGCGTGTAGGTGCCCTGCCCCGATTCGCTGTTCATCGATTCGCGCACCCGCATGACGTCCTCGGGCGATTGACGGCCCGGCATCCCGAGCCCACGCATCAGCGCGTTGGTCATCTGCGAGGTGAGGCGATCGCGCATCGTCGGTCCGCGGCCGACATGCGCATCGAGGACGCGGTCGACCTGCTCTCGCGTCAACCCCTCGGTCTTAAAGATGTCGACCAAGGTCTGGAATCCGACGTTACCCGCCGACTTGTCGACGATCTCGATGACGCGAGTGCAGGTCGCGCAGGTGCGGCGGACCAGACCCGCTCGTGCTCGGCAATAAACGCATCGCATACCGCTACGTCCCCGGCCGTTCATGCGTAGGCCGCCAGTGTTGGGACCTCACAACCAATTACGACCCCCTTAAAACAAACAAAGCGGGCGCTCGCGAAACGACTCGCGGCGGCCCGGCTTCATTTGGAAAATTACTCCGCTGGATGGTAACCCGCAAGCATGGCATCACTTTAGGCCGTAGGCGTTAGTAAAGACGCGTCGGATGCGATTGTTACGGGGATTTGACAAACGGAAGCGGAGCTTCTATTCTCGCAATTGAGAATGATTCTCAATTGCGGCACTATCACGCATGTACCATAACTTCGTACCATATTTCCTCTACTCCGCCGGCATCCTGTTCCGCGAGGGACTCGAAGCGCTGCTCGTCGTCATCGCGCTGGTCGCCGGAACGCGCGAGGCCGGGCATGACGACCGCGCCAAAGACATCTACGCCGGCGCACTCGTCGCGCTCGCGGCCAGCCTCGCGCTCGCATGGGGCGTGAATCATCTTATATCTGATGACGCGAGCGACACGCTCGAAGGAATCTTCCAGGTCCTCGCCGCCGCGACGCTGTTCTATGTCAGCTCGTGGCTGACCTCGAAGAGCCAGGCGCAGATGTGGACCAGCTTCATCCGCGATCAGGTCAAGGGCGCGGAAGGGAGTTCAGTGCCGGGACTCGCGCTGGCGTTGACCGCGTTCCTCGCCGTGATTCGCGAGGGCGGTGAGACGATCGTCTTCTTTCAGGCGCTAACAGTCGGCGCGACTGAGAGCATCGAGAAGCATGCGGTTATGGCCGGTATTGCGGTCGCTGTGATCGCGCTGGCGATCACGTTCATCATGCTCAATCGCGCGGCGCATCGAATTCCATTCGGACGCTTCTTCCAGGCGACCTCAATCCTGATGTATGCGCTCGCGATCGTGTTCATCGGACAAGGCATCGCGAGCTTCCAAGAATCGGAATGGATCAGCGCCACATTCGTCGAACATGTACCGACGATTCCTATGCTCGGGCTGTATCCGACGGTGCAGAGTATCGCGGCGCAATTTGCGTTGCTGGCATTCGCCGCCGCGGCGATACTTATTCCTCGCGGCTCGGCGCCGGCGGCAGCACCGGTTCGGGAAGTTTCCGCGCATCCGGTTCGCCCGACCTGAGTTGCGGCGACGCTGTGGAATCTCCCATCACGATATTCTGAATCTGACGCGTCACGCTCTCGCCATCGTTGAGCGAGCGGAACCCCATGTCGAGGCATTCGGAGACATCCGCATTATGGCGCGAGACGCCGTTGCGCACGCGGCGCAACACCGCGCGAAGGTCATCGATCTGCGCCTGCAATTCGGTGAGCCGCGTCTGCACCATCGGCGTGGGCTTGCCGTCGGCCATCAGATGAAGCGCCAGAGCCTGATCGCGTTCCGCCTTGGCAACTTTGCGGACTGAATCGCGAATCGTCGCGCATGCAAGATCGGGAGGAATCGGCGATGGACTTGCGGCGCAGGCGGGACGCGCGTCGAGCAGCGCGAAGAACACGATCGCGGCAAGTGCGGGGCTCAGAAAACAAAGAGCCGACCGCCGGGCCGGCTCCTTAGAATCGGTAAGCCGCGCGCGACGTCGCGTCAGGCGGCTTCCTCGCCAGTGGGATAGCCAAGTGCTTCGAGGAACTCCGTTTTCTGAGCGGTGGGCATTATGTATATACCGTCCCATCCGCAAACCTCTTCACATAGCAGGCATCCGACGCAGGTCTTTTCGTTGACCTGCACCTTGCCGAGATAGACCGCGGTGTTTTCCGGCGACGGCGAGATACACTCGAAAGGGCATACGTCGACGCACACGCCGCATCCGTTGCAGTTGTCCGGATGCACGACCGCGACTGGCCGCTCCGCGCGCTTCAGCACGTGGGTTATCACGCCGTGATTGGTCATGATCGCTTCGTCGGGACAAATCACGCCGCAGGCGCCGCAATCAATGCACGCGCCGGGTTCGATGAAATAAACCTTCTTCGATTCGCCGGAAATGGCGCCCGTGGGGCAGCGCTTCTCGCAAGCGCTACATCCGGTGCAGGCTTCGGCGATGATGGTAAACGGCATCAGTTCAACCTTTCGTTTAAGTTTGATGGAGAGCGACTTGTGAGTCTACTTCCGCATCTCCTCGATGATCTTGTCGCGCTGCCCGCGCTCGATGAGCTGGTCGTTGCGCCGCGCCTGCTTGAGGCCGAGGTAAGTGAATCCCAGCACCAGCAGCATCATCGCCATGATCGGGATGTTGTCCGGCTGAGTTACGATACCGAGAAATTGTTGCAAGCCACTGATTGGTTCCATCGCGCCCCTCGCACCCCATTCAATCAACGCTATCCTGTAGTGTCAACGAGAGCCGCGTTGGGAGGCATTTGCCGGCTTGCTAATGCGTCGGACGACCGCTGAAATAGCGCTCGATGGCAAATCACGTCGAAGCCGGACGCCTGCCGAATTCGATCACTATTTGGAAATCGATTTGGGGTGCCTTTGGCACTGCAATGGGTGT
>DATGKG010000547.1:0-7758 GCA_035294805.1 Binataceae bacterium (SeqCode)
CCTACCTGCGCTGGGGCAAGCAGACCTATGCCAATGTCCGGCCCTGTCGCTATCTCAAGGGTTTTCGCAGCCCGCTGAAAAATCCTGACGGGATTGACTACGTCATCGTGCGCGAGAATCTCGAGGATGCGTATCTGGGGCTCGAAGGTCCGCTCGAACAGCTCAAGCCGGTGCAGCCGTTCAGCAGAATCCTGCGCGCGCCGATCGATACCTCGGCGCCGGGGCGCTATTCGATCAAGGTGATCACCGAAAAGAACACGCGGCAGGTCGCGCGCTTCGCATGCGAACTCGCGATGAAGCGCAAGCGCGCGGGCGGTAAGGGCAAAATCACCTGCACCTCGAAGTACAACATGCTGCGCGAGGCCGACGAATATTTTCGCGCCCTCTGCGAGGAGACTGCGAAGTCATATCCGGAACTCAAGTACGAAAATTTCATCGTCGATGATTTCGCGCGCCGCATCGTCCAGTCGCCGCACGACCTCGACGTCGTGGTGATGCCGAATCTCTACGGCGACATTCTCTCCGACGCGGCCGCGGGCACCATCGGCGGGCTCGGCGTCGCGCCCAGCGGATGCTATGGCGACGGCTATGCGTACTTCGAATCGGTCCACGGCACCGCGCCCGACATAATGGGGCAGCACATCATAAATCCGACCGCCACAATGCTTTCGGCGGCGATGATGCTCGAATATCTGGGCTTTGCGGATGCGTCGAAGCGCTTCGACGACGCGGTGCGAAAGGTCTATGCGGATGGTCGCGTGCTGACCCCCGACCAGGGCGGCAGTGCGAAGACCAACGACTTCGCGCGCGCGGTCATCGCCAATTTGTAGGATCTTAGTCGGACGATTTGTTTGGCTTTCCGCGGCGCGCCCACCAGAACGCGTCGCATAGGGTGCCGCACGCGGGGATGTAGGCGGCGGGTGGCTCAATGCGATCGCTTTCGATCGGCGGTGCTTCTTCCGGCGCTTGGTTCGGACGCGGCTCCATCTGTGTGATCATAGATGAAGCCCCGTTCCTAGTAAAAGCGCGGCTCGCCCGCCGGGCGCGTCTTCCAGCGCCGGTGAATCCAATTCCAATGATCCGGATGACGCCGGATCATCGTTTCAATCGCGGTTGTCATGCGCTGGGTGTTCTCGCACACGCACTCCTCGCGATCGCGCGAGGTTGCCAGCTCCAGCATTGGCAGCACGGTGATGCGATGACGCGCCGTGTGGCCGTCGCGCACCATGAAGGCCGGCACCACCGGTGCGCGGGTCGCCATCGCGATCCGCGCCACGCCGTCGCTGGTACACGCCGGTCTGCCAAAAAAATCGACAAACACGCCGTCGCGCACATCGAGATCGAGCGCGACCGCAACGTGCCATTTGCGACGCAGATACTTTACGATCGCGAGGCCCGCCTGTTTGCGCTCGATAATCTCGGCACCGACGCTGGTCCGCACGCGGCGGATTTCGCGATCGATCGCCGGATTGCGATTGGGCCGATGAATCATCGCGAGCGGATATCCATAGATCGAATGCGCGAGCGGGAGCAGCTCGAAATTTCCATAGTGCGCGGTCAGGATGATCGCGCCGCGCTTTTGCGCAATCGCGACAGCCTCGCGGAGATTTTCGACTCCATCATAGGTGACGAACTTTTCGATGTTGTCGCGATTGAGTGCGCCGGAGTGCGGCCATTCCGCGATCACGCGGCCCCAGTTCCGATACATATCGGCGAGGATTTTAAGCCGCGCCTCGGCATCAAGTTCGGGAAAAGCGATTTCCAGATTCTTGATGCCTATCGGGCGATTGCCCACATCGAGCCGCATAATGATCGCGCCCAGCGACGCGCCGGCTTTGAGCGCGCGCTCCAGCGGCATTGCGGCAAACATCCGCACCAATGCCGCGATCGGAAGGTATTCCAGATTGGCGCGAAATCCGCCTATCTGACGCGGCATCGCATCGTTATGGAGACGGAGGCGGCGCCGGGGCGGCCGGTAGCGACGGATCGGGTGCGGCCATCTCCGGGTTCGCGGGGGCGCCGCTAGAATCCGCCGCCGCCACCGACGGAGGCGCGCTCGCATCGCCAGGGCTCGCGCTCGCTATCGGAGGCGGCGAGGTTATTCCCGGCGAACCTGAAGATGACGACGGCGCCGGAATTTCCTCAGTGTTAAAGGGCGTAGCTTTGTCGCCTTCGGGCATCGCGCCGGGAGGCGGGACGCTATTGTTCTGCATATTCAAGTCCGCCGCCGGCGGCACTGCTACCGAGAAACTCGGATCGTACATGGAACGAATCGAGCTGGCGGGCATGTCTTTCATCTCGCGCGGGCCCAGCGAGTTGACGAAGCGCGAACGCTGATCGAGCGCGAGCGCGCGCAAGTCGGTCTTGTTTCGCACCACGTGCGGAGTCAGGAAGATCAGTAGATTGTCCTTCATCTTGTCGCTGGAAGTATCGGAGAAGAAATTGCCGAGTACCGGTATGTCCGATATCCACGGGATGCCCTGGCGCGAATAGTTGTCGTTATTCGACATCAGGCCGCCGATGACGGCGGTGCGATGATTCTGCACCAGCACCGTGGTTGATGCGGATCGGATCGTGGTGGTCGGTCCGTTGGCGTTGTTGGCCGTGCTCGCCACTACGTTGGATACTTCCTCATACATGTCCATCCGCACGTAATCTCCGTCGGATACCTGCGGCACGATGTCGAGAGTAATTCCTACATTCTGACGTTCGATGCTGTTGAAGATCTGCCCGGGCAATCCGGCATTGGCCGCCGACGATCCAACGAAGGGCAGATTCTCGCCTACGACGATGGTCGCTTCCTCGTTATCGGCCGTCAGCAGCGTGGGGGCCGAGAGCACGTTGGAATGCGTGTCCATTTCAAGCGCCGTTACCAGAGCGACATCGCATGGTACGGTAGACGACGTTGCGGTCGTGGTAGTCGTCACGCCGCTTACTGCAGCCGCAGCAGCGGCTGGAATTGAACATAGACTGCCCGAGGCCAGCCCCAGACCTAGCCCGGTCACTCCGAGCGGATTGCCCAATACATTCTGAAGCTGGCCGAAATCGACGGTTCCCAGCCCCAGCACGCTATTCGAAATAGCTGTCGATGCCTGAAGACTCACCCCCATATCGCGGGAGCGCTCGGCGCTCACCTCGACGATAATCGCCTGGACGAATACCTGAGTGCGCGGCACATCGAGCTCGGCGATGATGCTGCGCAAGACTTCCCAATCCTGCGGCGCGGCGCTGACCACCAACGAGTTGGTTGCGGGATCCGCGGTCAATTTAACCGGCCTACTGAATTCGGTGGACGATGAGCCTCCGCCCCCACCCATGCTGCTCATTCCGCCACCACCGATACCACCACTGGCAGCGCCCATCCCGCGGCCCCCGGAGCCAAATGACCCTGAGCTCCCGAAGCTACTGCCGCCCATCATGCCTCCGCCGAACGAGCTGCCACCGCCGAAACCGCCGCCGCCGTACCCTCCACCAATGCCTCCCATGCTTCCCATGCCGCCGCCTATGCCTCCCAGGCCACCGCCCATGCCTCCGAAGCCGGAGTTCATCATGCCGCCGCCACCGCTTCCGCGCCCGAGCGAGCCCCGGCCGGTCGTCGGTGAAAGGCTGCCGACCCCGCCTCCGCCGCCAAGCAGACCGCCCAAGACCTCAATCATCTCCGATACGGCTGCGTTCTTGAGCCGATAAACGTGGATACGATGCATCGAATCGGGCGAGCGAATATCGAGTTTGTCGACGAGTTCGCGAATCTTTTTCATCTGCAGCGGGCCGCCTGCGGCGATGATCGAGTTGGTGCGCTCGTCGGCGAGCACCTTGAATTGGCTGATACTGGGGGCTTGCGCCGAAGGCGCCACCACGCCCTGGCCGGGCGCGCCCGGACGATTCTTGTTGCTGGAACCTCCCAGCAGTTCATCAATTTCCGGAGCCAGTTCATCGGCGAATGCGTAGCGGAGCGGAATCAGCTCGACGCTTTGGCGCTGACCCTCGATATCGAGGCTGCCGATGATCTTCAAAAGCCGTTCCACGTTGTAGGCGTCGTCGGTGATGATGATCGTGTTGTCATCGGGAAATGCCGCAACCAGTCCGTCATGGGAAATCATCGGCTGGATGACGCTGACCATCGCGCTCGCGTCGACATTGCGCAGCTTCACCAGCCGAGTGACGTACTCGTCGCCATGCTGTTCGAAGGGTTGCTGCGATTCGGTCACTGGCGCGGCCTGGCGTACGTTGCGCGAGGGGATGATCTTGATGACCTTGCCGGCTTGCTCGGTGGTAAATCCCTTGAGTTGCAGGACGGATTGGAAAATCTGATAGGCCTGTTCGGG
The DNA here is from genome assembly GCA_035294805.1 of Binataceae bacterium (SeqCode). Lineage (GTDB taxonomy): Bacteria > Desulfobacterota > Binatia > Binatales > Binataceae > DATGKG01. Next base: position 4,326 of record DATGKG010000547.1, read on the forward strand.
GGTGACTTTTGACGGTGAGATGATCGTGACCTTGCCGCGTACGCTCTCGTCGACGAGGAAGTTTTTGCCGGTGATTTCGCTGATGAGCTTGGCCAGCGCGGGGATATCCACGTTCTGGTAATTCATCGTGATTTCCGTTTCGGGCGCGCGACCGGTGCCGGTCGTCCGGGTCGCGGCCCACGCCGGAAGCGAAGTCGCGCAGCATAGCGCGAACAGAAAAGCGCCACTCAAAGGCGCGCTAACACGCTGCATAATCTATTATTGACCCCCGTGGAAAAAGAGGTTTCCGCGAAGCTTAATAGAGACGTCCCCTCGTAACAACTAATCTCAACCGCCATATTCAGCGATTGCCCCCAGTTGCAAATAGCTTCGAGTCCTGATGGAGGACGTGCAGGGTCGCGAAAAGTCGCGCTGTGGCAAGCAAGTTGTTGAAAGACCAATATGGCAAGGATTCACTCTTGTTGATAAGCGGTTTGAAAGACCGCCGATGCGAGTATGAAGCGGTAAGCCGACCACATAACTCGCCCTGATCTGCCGCTCCGACGGGCAGCGGCATCGTTGCAAATACTGTATCGCTCAGAAAGCATAGTCGCGGCCAGTCTCGATGCGCTTCGAATATCTCATAGGAATCCGCTACCTGCGCGCGCGCCGCCGCGAGCGTTTTGTCTCCCTCATCGCGATCATCTCGCTCGCCGGCGTCACGCTCGGCACCTTCGCCCTGACCGTCGCGCTGTCGATGATGAGCGGATTTCAGGTCGACCTGCGCCAACGCCTGCTCGCTTTCACGCCGCAAATCGTAGTGGAACGCACCGACGGACAGGTGTGGAATCCCGCAGCGTTGCAGGCGCAAATCGCCGCGATGCCGGGCGTCGTCGGCGTCGCGCCATTCGTCACCTCGCAGGTGATGGCGGTGGGATCGACGCCGGGTGGTGCGTCCTCGTACATGGCGGGCGGGATGCTGCGCGGCGTCGTCGCGAAGGACAATCCGGTGCTGACCGAATTGCAATCGACGCTCGAGTCCGGAACGGTCGCATCGCTCGCCGAAGCGCATCCGGTGGAGGAAACCGACAACGGAGTAAAGCGCACGGTCGATTTGCCCGGCGCGATCGTTGGCCGCACTCTCGCGCTCGATCTGGGCGCGCCGCGGCTTGGCGACACCATCACGCTGGTTTCTCCGGCGAGCCTCGCGGGCGGTGCGGGCAGCCCGCGACTCAAGCGCTTCGTCATCAGCGGATTTTTCTATTCCGGCATGTACGACTTCGACTCGACGCTGATCTTCGTGGACCTCAAGGCCGGACGCGCGCTGCTGGCCGATGATCCACAACTCGAGTCCGGCCTCGAAGCACGCATGAAGGATATGTTCGAGGCGCCGATAGTCGCGGCGAAGATCGCGCAGGTCGCGGGAAGCGGCTTCACCGTGAAAGACTGGACGCAGGAGAATGCGCCGTTATTCTCGGCGCTGCAACTGGAGAAATTTACCTACTTCCTGGTTCTGATGCTGATCGTGCTGGTCGCGGCATTCAACATCATTGCGACGCTGGTGATGGTGGTGATGGAGCGGCGCAAGGAGATCGCGATCCTTCGTGCGATGGGCGCGCGCGCAGGCTCGGTCGCCGCGATTTTCCTGACGGAAGGTGCAGTTTTGGGCGTCGTCGGCACTGTGCTGGGCACCGGTGCCGGCTTCGTGACTTCATGGGCGGTCGGCAAGTGGCATCTGATAAAGTTGCCCGCCGACATGTTCATCATCAGCTACGTGCCGGTGCGAATTTATCCGCTCAACTTCCTGATGGTGGCCGCCGCATCGATTCTGCTCTGTCTGGTGGCCGCGCTCTATCCCGCACTCAAGGCGCGCGCTCTCTCGCCGGTCGAGGTGATTCGCTATGAGTGATGCCGCCGCGATAGCGGCGCCTCATACCGCGACCGCTCCACTGATCGCGGCCACCGGAATATCGAAGAGTTTCCACGACGTCGATCGCGAGATCCAGGTGCTTCAGGATCTCTCGTTGATCGTGCAGCCGGGCGAATTAATCGCAATCGTGGGCCAATCGGGTACCGGCAAATCGACGCTGCTCAACATCCTCGGCAGCCTCGAGCGTCCGAGCAGCGGCACTGTCCTGTTCGAAGGACAGGATCTCTTCGCGCTTGACGACCGCGCGCTGGCGGACTTTCGCAATCGCAAACTCGGCTTCGTGTTCCAGTTCCACTACCTGCTCGCGGATTTCAACGCGCTGGAAAACGTCATGATGCCCGTGTTGATTGCCCGCGCGCCCGAACGGGAAGCGCGCGAACGGGCCGAGCGCGTCCTTGCGATGGTTGGGCTGCGCGATAAGCTTCATCGGCGGCCCGCGGAGCTTTCCGGCGGCGAGCAGCAGCGCGTTGCGGTGGCGCGCGCGGTGGTGCAGAGTCCACGTCTGGTGTTGGCGGATGAGCCGACCGGCAATCTCGATCCGTATACCGCCGACGAGGTCCACGAGCTGTTTCATAAACTCAATCGCGAGCTGGATGTCACCTTGATCGTCGCCACCCACAATGAGCGGCTGACACGCAGTATGGGACGCGCCCTGCGCCTTCGCGACGGCAAGCTTTTCGATGAGCCGCGCAACTAAAGCGCGTGCGCAGCGTAATCAATCGCGTGCTTGGGGTTTCAGGTTTACATCGTTGGGATGATTGGTTAGGTTGGCGTGCGTTTGGGTGGATACTGGTGGCAATCGCAAGATGCAACGCGCGGTGGGTTTGCGCGCTCGGGGTATTGTTATCGCTGTGGCTGCCCATCGGCGTCGTTGTCGCGCGCGCGCAAACCAATCCGATAAACGACGTCCAGATCGAAGGTAATCAGCGCGTCGAAGCCGATGCGATCCGCCTCCACATCAGCCAGCGCGTCGGTGCGCCGCTCAATCGCGACGCCGTCAGCAACGACATCAAGTCCATTTACCAGATGGGCTTCTTTCGCAACGTGACCGCCGAGACGCGCTATCAGAACGGCCGCGAAATTCTGGTCTATCACGTCACCGAGCGGCCCCAGATCACCGATGTAAAAATTAGCGGGATGAAAGAGGTACGCTCCACCGACGATAAGATCGTTGCCGCGATGAAGGTGCATCCCGGGTCCATCATGGATCCCGCGCGGGTCAACGAAACCATCAAAGGAATCAAGGACGCATACGAGAGCAAAGGTTACGCTGACGTTCAGGTCAAGTATCGCGAAGATCTCGGGCCCAATAACACCGAGATCGGCACCTTCGCGGTGACCGAGGGGCCGCGCGTCTACATCAGGGAGGTTGATTTCACCGGCAATCACGCTTTTTCTGCGCGCGAATTGCGCTCGCAAATGGATACCGGTACGCACATCCCGTTGATCAGCTTAATTACCAGCGTGGGCGTGCTCGATCGCAAGAAGCTCGACGATGACATCGACCGTATCGCCGCATTTTAT
>DATGKG010000548.1:0-13818 GCA_035294805.1 Binataceae bacterium (SeqCode)
TCCCGCGCATCATCACCGTCGCCCATGCTCCCTTCATCGTGAGCACAGCCATCGCGGCAAACGCGATGCGGGCCTCTGGCGCAAAGACTGTGGTAGCTATGACCCATCCGATAATGGCGGCGCCATCCGGCATTCGGCAGATGGTTGAACAGCAATCCCATCGCAATCAGAGAGAAGCCCATCGAGAGACCGGAGCCCACGCCCGACCAAAACAGCGCGCCGACCGGACGGCGCAGTTCCACCTCGCCCTCGGAACGGATGGCCTCGTGAACGACCGCTGCGCGCAACGAGCTGCTTCGTCCGCGACGCGCTTCTCGGTCTTGCTCAGCGCCGCAGCGGGATCGCCGTCTTGCTCGGTGGAGTCCGGCTCCAGGTTTTCGGATGTCATAGAGACACCATCTGGCAGGTTATAACTCCGTATGGCGGAATCATGCGATCGATGCGCTGCTGCTCGTCACTCGCAGAAAAGCTCCATTTGCTGCGTCATGAAGACGTCAACCCTATGACATCGTTGGATCGTCGATAAGCATTCCCGCGATCATGACGATATGCGCGGGCGGTATCTTCAGAATTGTCTGAATAGACCGGGAGGATTAGGACTGACGGCGGCCGGTTCCTCTTAGCAATGCCGAAAAGTGCGGGCTGGTGGAACTTCGCACGTCAGCACCGAGTACCCGACTCGTTGATGGTATCCACCAGTACCAGTGCAACGCTCGAGTTCTCAGGTGCATTGCCATGCAGGTCGGGATTCGCAGTTCGCATTTGATTTATGACGCAGCGCAATGAAAAAAGAATCGACAGTTGCCTTACCGTTATACGCTCGCAGTAACTATATCGTCGTTTTGATACACACGTTCGGCTCCCGGAGAAGCATTTGCCATAGCTCCTGAACATTTGATGCTAAATATTGAAGGAACGATTCCTTCCGCGCGTCATTCTTAACAGCGGGAATTGATCTCGGATTCCATCGGGAGAAGTGTCATGAAGAAGAAAAGCGCGCGGAGCAACGCCGCCGGCAGTCGCCGCGGAACAAATTCCACCAACCATTCGAGTCATGCCAGAAATGGCTCGAGTCACGCCCGAAACGGTCGAGGCCGGCCTTCGCGCTCCAGTAACCAGAGCCGTGCGAGTCGTAATCCCATAAGTCAGTCATGGTTTAATGATTTTCTGTCCGAGATGCTCGCGGTCGAAGAAGGCGGCGAGAAACTCTACCAAAAAGCTCTCGATGAACTTCAGCATGATGAGCTGCGCGACAAGCTCGAGGAATTTCTCGAAGAGACTCAGCGACACGTCGAGCTGGTGCAGGAACTGATGGGAGTTGCGGGCGTCGAGGAAAGCCATAAAAGTCCCGGCGCTGAAGCGGCGGAGCAAAAGGCTCAGGGTTTGCTCTCGGTCGAAGCCGATGAGGAGCTGCGCGACCTGAACAACATCGAGAACCTGGTGCTCGCCGAAACCAAGGATCACTGGGACTGGGAGATGCTGAAATCGCTGGTAGGCCGGATTCAGGAGCGCGAGCTGAAGGACGCCGTCCGCTCGGCCGTCGCCGAGGTTTTCAAACAGGAACAAGAGCATGTGCAGTGGAATCAGGAAACCCTGACCGAATTGGCAATGGAGAGGGCTATGCGAGAGGACGCCGGCGAGGAAGCCTCCGCCTCCGAATCGGAAAGCTCGGGCGGCGACTAGACGCTACCGTATCGACCTGGCGCGAGGGTCCAAGGTGAGCTTGCGTCAGGTCGATCGCATCCGATAGTGACGCGACTCTTGCCGCTGACGGCCACGTCGATGATGTGGCGATCATGTTTGGTTAGCGGCTAGTCAGCGCTGTCGCGGCGTGTCGTCGGGAAAGATCTCGCGCCAGATTTTCGCACTCTCCATCGCGAGGGCAAGTGGATTGTCGGCGGGCGCTGCCTCACTCCACGAATCAAAGTGAAGCAACTTTCTCGGTGGCAGGCGCTCAGCCCATTGCGCGCTCTCGAGGATCGGACGCTCGGGAAATTCCGGTACATAGCCAATGCATAAGTAGGCAAGTGGGATCACATTGGAAGGAATGGCGAAGATCCGCGACAGTTCGTCATTACGAATGATGCTGACCCATCCTACACCCAAGCCTTCCGCCCTCGCAGCCAGCCATAGGTTCTCCACCGCGAGGCAGGTGGAATACACTTCGACATCACGCAGACTGACCTTGCCTAACACGCCGGGGCCGAAGCGTTCCAGCTCGCAGGTCACGATAAGATTGAGCGGCGCGTCGAGGATTCCTTCAAGCTTGAGGGAGAGAAACTTTTCGCGGCGTGCGCCCTCGAACTGCTGAGAATTCTTGAGCCGCTCTTCGTCGAAGATGCGCTTCACCTCGCGTCGCCGTTCCACTTCACGCACGACTATGAAATCCCACGGCTGCGTGAAGCCAACACTCGCCGCATGATGCGCGGCGATCAGCACGCGCGCCAGCACCTCGTCGGGGACTGCATCGGGGCGAAACTCGCGCATGTCGCGGCGCCGAAAGATAGCTTCATACAGTCCGCGCCGCATCGCCGGCGAAAAAGTGTGCTGATCGTTTCCCGCCATCGACGCTGGACCTCCGGCGCTATCGGACCTGGAACTATAGATAAGGATACGAGGCCGGCATGCGCCGGCCCCGGTTTGAGGAACTTATGCCGCGGCGGCTTTTCGGGCTGCCGCAAGAGTCGCGTCATAGTCAGGATGACTCGCGACTTCCTTGACGTACTCCGCATGCGTGATGTTGTCGTTCTTGTCGACTACGAACACCGCGCGCGCGAGCAGACCTAGCTCCTTGATCAGCACGCCGTACTTGTTGCCGAAGTCGCGGTCTTTGAAGTCGCTGATCATGGTCACCTTGTCGACGCCGGCCGCGCCACACCATCGCGCCTGCGCGAACGGCAAGTCCATCGAGACCGTGAGGACCTGCACGTCGCCCAGTTTCGAGGCTTCTTCATTGAAACGCCGCGTCTGCGCATCGCACACCGGGGTATCGATCGATGGAACCACGCTGATGACCTTCACTTTGCCTTTGAACTTGTCCAGGCCGATCGGTTGAAGTCCTTTGTCGACTGAATGAAACTCCGGAGCCTTCTGTCCGACTTTGACTTCGGGACCGAGCAGCGTCAACGGATTGCCGCGCATCGTAACGGCGCCTTTGCGTTCTTCCGCCATGGATAAATCTCCTGTTTGGATTGAAATGACAAATGCGTTCGCTGTGATTTCGACTGTAGCCGCTTGGGCGTTCTGGCGTAAATAAGCTCAACTCCTATCCTCTAGAACGCGCGCGCCGCTACTCCGATGAGACATCCGATTAGCAGGATGGTATTCACAAGAAAGGTTGCGATGGCGCCTCCTGCACGTTTTTCCGGATCGCGAATGTAGTTCATCGCATAGATTACGCGCGCGACGACAAAGATGAAGCCTAACGCTACCGCGGCGATCATGTGCGCATAGGTTGCGAAGATGAACATCGCGGGAACGAAGACGATGAGCTGTTCCATCGTATTCTGATGGACCCGGAAGTAACGTTCGAAAATCGGATTGCCGGCGGTCGCGGGCGCCGGAACGTTATATTTGACGCGCGCACGTCCCACCATCGCGCCCAACACCGCATACTCCACCAGCGCCAACACCACGATGAACGACACCACATGCATCTCACTCATCATCCCCTCCTCATCAACCCAAATGCAGATCTATTTCGCGTATCGAGCCGCGCGCTCCGCTTCCGCGAGGTCGGCTGCCTCACGACTCGGACGCTCCGGCATCCATCCCTTCGTGTAGTCGCGCGTTTCCCACGTGCGGTCATTCGGATCCCATACGTAGGGAAGCTGAACGATTTCGCCCGGCGTGCCGATAGTTTCGAAAGCGCGCAGCGCGTCGCGCACAATCTGACGCTGGATCGCGGGATCATTCGGACGTCCGGTCTGATGGCCGAGCGGAAAGTTCACGAACACCGCGCGCGGCGCTTTCACCGATTGCGTGATGTCCAGCGCCGAAGTCATACAGAGCGTAGGAATTCCCGCCTCCTCGACTACCCGCGCGATCAGTCCAACGGACTGATGACACACGGGTCATGCGGGCACCAGGTAGAAGGCGTCGACGTGCGCGCGCCTCAGCTCGTCGACGATTTGCGGCGCGAGTTCCTCGCGAATCTTGCGCGCCGAGTACACCCCGCCCATGAAACTAAACGCCGGATCCGATAGCTCACCGATGACGTGTTCGGCCTCTAGCTCGCGCATCCGCTCGAGGGGAAAAACGCAGTTCGGATCCTTCTCGGCGTCGGCAGTCGGGTAGCCAAAATGCCAGACGGACAAATCCTCGCGCGCGGCGTCTTTGGGAATCCTTCGATAGGAAGCATCCTCATGATGAAAGCGCGGCTGGTCGCGATACATGATACCGCCGGAACTCATCAGGGCGATCTTCGATTGCGCGATCGGCTTGCGCAGCGGCGTCCACGGCACCGTCGTATTGACAACCCATCGATAGGGCGTGAAATCGCTATATAGCTCGCGCGTGCGCGGAATGTATGCGACTGGCATGTGAATCTCCTACACCTCAAACATTCGCACGAAAAGTCGCTATGCGCCATGTAACGCGGGAAGAACCTCCGCACTGAAGCGCTCCAGTGAGCGGCGCGCCTTCTTCGGATCAAGGCCGGGAAGCTGCATCGCGATCACCAACTCCGTGATGGGCGCGGCGTCGACAACTTCCTGCAGCCGCTTGCGCACCTGTTCCGGCGTCCCCAGCACGGTGGTGTGGCGCAGGCGGTCCGCATCGGGACGAATCAGCACCTCGCCTTTGCCGCCATCCTGCGACTGCGCTTTCTTCAACCATTGGCCGTACAACTCCGCCTGATACATCAGGGCGTCGCGCGTGTCGGCCCACGCCTGCTCCTCGGAGTCCGCAACATACAGCGCGCGGCTGTTCACGATGCTGTAGCGCGCGGGATCTTTGCCGTTGGCTTTCAGCGCCTCTGTGTAGATGCCGATTTCCTTGCGGCCGCCAACGCACGCGAATGACAGATCGAGGCGTGCGGCGCGCCGGATGGCTTTGGGAGCGCCGACGCCCCATAGCAATTCGGGATACGGCCGGCTGACGGGTTTGGGCAGCACTCGCACATTATGAAAATGAAAATACTTCCCGTGGAAATCGAAGCGCTCGCCCGCCCACGCCTGCTTCAGGATTTCCAGCGTCTCAAGGGTGCGGCCGAGGCGCTGCTCGCGCGGGACGCCGAAGCCGTCGAACTCCTCCTGACGATAGCCCTGGCCGATGCCGAGCCGGATCCGTCCGCCGGAGATCACGTCGACCACCGCGACATCCTCCGCAAGTTTTAACGGATGCTGGAATGGCGCGAGCAGAACGAACGTGCCGATCTCGACGCGTTTGGTACGCGCGGCAATCGCGGCCGCCGCCGGCATCATCGCCGGGAGATATCCATCATCGGTAAAATGGTGTTCGGTGAGCCAGATGGAATCGAAGCCGGCCTGATCGGCAAATTCCGCCTGCGCGAGCATCTCGGCATAGACTTCCTGAAAGGTCCGCCCGGAATTCGGTGGATTGCGGAAGTCCAACTGGTAACCAACTTTTATTTTACGCACCGCATCGCTCCATAGAGGATTCTCGCCAACTGATACCGCATTGTCGCCTAACTTGCACAACGGCGATTGACGGCAACATTTAGCTCGCGCCGCTCACCGGATAGAATCAGATCGTCTGCGATCTCCCGCAAACCCAGGAGCGCTTCATGAGCTTGAAGATCGAGGACTACGCCATCATCGGAAACACCTGCACCGTCGCACTGGTCGGCCTCAACGGCTCGATCGATTGGTTTTGCGTTCCGCGCTTCGAATCGCCCGCGTGCTTTGCCGCACTGCTCGGTACCGAAGAAAATGGGCGCTGGCTGATCGCGCCGAAGGGCGAAGTAAAGCGCACGCGCCGCCGCTATCGCGACGATACTTTGATCCTCGAGACGGAATTCGAAACTGCCGACGGGACAGTCGCAGTGATCGATTTCATGCCGATCCGCGAACGCCCAAACCAGGTCGATATCATACGTGTCGTAGAAGGACGCGCGGGCCGCGTGCCGATGCAGATGGAAGCCGTCTTCCGCTTCGACTACGGGCACGTGGTGCCGTGGGTGACGTCGCAGCCGGGCGGCTTGCGCGCGATCGCGGGTCCGGACGCGATTAAGCTTCGCACCTCGGTCAAGATGCGCGGCGAGGATTTCAGGACCAAGGCCGAGTTCACGATCGCCAAAGGCCAGACGTTGCCGTTTATACTGACCTACTATCCGTCGAACGAAGCGGAACCGACCAACAAGCATGCGATTCAGATGCTGAAAGAGACGGAGGCATGGTGGCGCGAATGGAGCGGCCGCTGCACCGTAAAAGGCGAGTGGCGCGATCCAGTGATGCGCTCGCTGATCACGCTGAAAGCGCTGACTTACGGCCCCACCGGCGGGATCGTCGCCGCCGCGACCACCTCGTTGCCGGAGAAAATCGGCGGTGAGCGCAACTGGGATTATCGCATCTGCTGGCTGCGCGACTCGACCTTCACGCTGTATGCGCTATCTATCGCCGGATATCACGACGAAGCGAAGGCGTGGCGCCAATGGCTTTTGCGCGCGATCGCGGGCGAGCCCGCCAAGATGCAAATCATGTACGGCTTGCGCGGCGAAAGGCGCCTTCCCGAATGGGCCGTGCCGTGGTTGCCCGGCTATGAGAAAAGCGCGCCGGTCAGGGTCGGCAACGCCGCGCATGAGCAGTTCCAGCTCGACGTCTATGGCGAGGTGATGGATTCATTTTACGCGGGGCGCAAACAGGCTCTCGAGCCGGAGCCCGAGGCGGCCGCGGTCGAGAATGCCCTGATGGAATTCATCGAGACCGCATGGAAGGAGCCGGACGAGGGGATCTGGGAGGTTCGCGGTCCGCGCCGACACTTTACGCATTCGAAGATGATGGCGTGGGTGGCGGCGGATCGCGCCGTCCGATTGATCGAAAAATTCGGCAACCCGGGACCCGTCGATCGATGGAAGAAACTGCGCGATGAAATTCGCGCCGATGTCCTCGGGCGCGGGTTTAATGCCGAGCGCAAGGCGTTTGTGCAATTCTACGGCTCCGACCTCCTCGATGCTTCACTGCTGATGATGCCGCTGATCGGATTTCTTCCCGCCAATGATCCGCGCGTCCTGAGCACCGTGGCTGCCATCGAGCGCGACCTCATGAGCGACGGATTGGTGAAGCGCTACCAAAGTCATCCGGAGATCGAGGGACTTCCGCCAGGCGAAGGCACCTTCCTCGCCTGCACTTTCTGGTACGCCGACAACCTTGCGCTGGCTGGACGTCATGACGAAGCGCGCACGGTCTTCGAGCGATTACTCTCGCTGCGCAACGAGGTGGGATTGCTGGCGGAAGAATATGACACCGCCGGGAAGCGGCTGGTGGGAAATTTCCCGCAGGCGTTCTCGCATGTATCGTTGATCAATACGGCGCACAATCTCTCGCTTGCAGGGGGCCCCGCGAAAGCGCGCGCTACTTAAAGTCGACGGCGGGAAGAGACGATGCTCTTCCCGCCGCCAATCTCTGGACGAGCCGGCTAGCTCGCCTTTCTTTCGGTTCTGATGATTACCAGCGGTTGCCGCCGCGACCGCCACGGTCGCGATCGCCACCGCGTCCGCCGCCTCCACCGCCACGAGGTCCGCCGCCGCCACCCGCCTCACGCGGCTTGGCTTCGTTCACCTTGATGTTGCGGCCCTTGAACTCGGTGCCGTCGAGCGACTGAATCGCTGCGGCCGCCTCGCCGGCATCCGCCATTTCGACGAAGCCGAAGCCCTTGGACTGTCCGGAGAACTTGTCGGAAACAACCGCGACGCTCTCGACGGTGCCGGACTGGGAGAAGAGATCCTTCAGATCCTCATTGGTGACAGAGTAGGCGAGATTGCCTACATACAACTTTTTGGGCACTTATGGCCCTCCTTACATTTGTGCTGGGAAGCTCTCGATACACAGAGCGGGGAATATTCCGGCGCTTACGTGAAGGGATGCGTCCGAGCGGTTTCAGTTATTGTATACGTGGTTTGTACGCGTGAGTAAACGGCCCTCGCGGTCCATCGGCGAATGGAGCCTATTGCCGGCATCGCTCGAGCGCGTTTTTCACTGCGATGACGATTTCACCGGCCGGGCGGGCCGTGTCCACAATCAGGTGTTGCGATGCGGCTATTTCCGTCAAGGCGACGAATTCTTTGCGTTGCCGAAGATAGACGTCGACGGTTGCATCAGAGGGATTGTGCCCTTTCCTTTGCCGTTCGATGAGACGGCGGCGGATTTCCGCATCGCTGGCGCGACATTCGAGGAACAGGATCGGCATCTTGTGATGCGCCGCCAGTTTGCGAGCGGCCTCGCGATGCGCCGGATCCTGAAATGTCGCATCGATGATAACGCCAATTTCCTCGCGAAGCTGATGGTCAGCTTCGTCCATCATCGCAGCGTACGTCGATTCGGTGACGGTGTCGGCATAGATGCCGGACTTGTAAGCATCGGCAGCGCTGCGATCGATTGGAATCGATGACAGCTTCTTGCGCGTGCGATCGGAGCTTACGATTGGCAAGCCAAATCGATATTGCAGCGCCTTCGCGACCGTCGACTTGCCGCTACCGGAGAGCCCGCATGCCACGATGATGACCGGTCGCGCTTCGGCCGCGTAGCTGCATGCAAGCGAAAAGTGCCGGCGCGCGAGATCGAGCGCGGCCTCGCGTTCGTGCTCCGCGACCTCCGCCTCGCGGCTGCGAAGGCTCTCCACCACGCCGCGAATGACGGCGCGGTAGCATTTGTAAAACGGCACCAGCAGCGGGAATTCTTCATCATGCGTCGATTCCGCGATGGCGCCGATCAACTCGTCGGCGAGTTCCGGAGCTTCCAGCCGATCGAGATCCATCGCCAGGAACGCGACTTCCGATGCGAGGTCGCAGGTGCGCAGTTGCTGGCTGAATTCGACGCAATCGAAAATCGAGATTTTCCCGCCCTCGACGCAAATGTGCTCGCAGCGCAAGTCGCCATGGCCTTCGCGCACGTGCCCGGCCACCGCGCGCGCATTGAGCAGCTTCCAGTGCGAGGCGATGAATCGGCGGCAGAAGTTCTCGATCGTCGAATGCTGTTGCGCGGTCAACGTCGACCCGACGAGCTGCTCCGCCTCCATCAGCTCTCCGATGACGAGACGCCACAACGCCGCGGCCGAGGCGTGTCGCATCGCATGCGCGGAGGAACCCGCTTTGAAGAAATCGGCGACGACCGCGGCGAGCTTTTCAATCGTCGCGTGATCGGCTTCATGACGCGCCAGCATGCGGTCGAGCATGCGATCGGCCGGCAGCCGGCGCATCTTGATGACATAGTCGACCGCATCGCGATGCTCAATTGGTTGGTCGCCGAGCGCGAAGTCATCGCCGCGCCGAAAAATCGGGAATTTTCCGAGGTATACATCAGGCGCGAGGCGGCGGTTGAGGCGGATTTCCTCATCGCACAGATGGCGGCGACGCGCGAGGTCGCTACAATCGATAAAGGAGAAGCGCACCCCCTTTTTGAGCTTGTAAACGAAATCGCCCGCGAGGAAGACATACGAAATGTGGGTTTGCACCAGCTCAACAGTCTTCGGATGGTGCGGATAGAACTCCGGCCGCATCATCGCTTTGACGATTGGCGGCAGTGAAGGCACCGCGCCGTTCATTTTTCCTGTATCGATTCGATGTAATCGACCAGCACAGAAATTCGGTGTTGAATGCGCTCTCGGGCCTCGCGATTTCCCGGCTCTTCGATGCTATAGCGCTCGCCCCAGCGGGGCATATCGCCGCTAAAATGCGCGGCGATGCGGTTGCGACCGTCGATAGCATCCCGCACCTTATCGCGCGGAAATTCGCCGCCGTTGCGCCGGCTGATCTGAGTCAGATCGACGGAGATATAGCCACGAACCGCGCGCTTGGATGCTTGCGCTCCCTTGCCATCGGCGCCGTGACACTCCGCGCAATCGTGCAAATAGTCATTGCTCGCGGGCGATTGCGCCCTCGCGCTGCCGAGCATCATCGCGAACATGCATACGACCATCAGTGGGCTTCTGTACACGCTCTCCCCCGCATTGAATCATGGTTGTTCTTTACGGCACTGCAGCTCAAAGTGCAGCAGCGCCTTCTTCACCTCGCGACCTTGCGCACCGATAGCCCGCACGCAAGGATAGCGCAACTGACTTCGGATGCGGGTGGAAATGAAGCGCAGAAATCTTTTCCTGATAATGACTGCAATCATCCTGACGCTTGCTCCTTTAGCGCGGGCGGCCAGTAAGGACGACGTGCGCGATGGCGAGAAGTACTTCCGTCGCTACTGCGCCTCCTGTCACGGCATGACCGGCACCGGCGACGGACCGGTGGCGCGCACCCTCGCGAAGCCGCCCGCCAATCTGCGGATGCTCAGCGACAAGTACGGCTCGCCGCTTCCCGTCGCGAAGCTGGCCGATTTGATCGACGGGCGCGATGCGGTCCGCGCGCATGGGACTGCCGAGATGCCGGTGTGGGGCGAGCGTCTCTATGCGATGGGTGAGGGCGAGCGCGGCGAGCTCGGCATCAGCGAGGTCATCGGCAAGATCGTCGCATACCTCGAGACTATCCAAGATCGTCGCCGCGCCTCGCGGTGAGTGAAGCCGACACCTCACCCCTAATCCCTCTCCCTTCAGGAGAGGGGGAACCAGAATCGGGCCACAGAACAATTTGTTTTCTTTTCCCCCTTCCCTGTAGAGGAAGGGGGCCAGGGGGTTAGGTCTACTCGAGCCCGTACTTCTCGATTTTTGCATACAGCCGCTTGCGCGAGATTTTAAGCGTGCGCGCGGCGTGGACCTTGTTCCCGCCCGCTATCTCCAGTGCCCGCGCGATGATGTTGCGCTCGGCTTCCGCGAAGCTCCCCACCCCGGCCGCGGTAACATTCTGCGCGCTCGCGGGGCGCTTGCCACCGATCGCCGGCGGCAAATTGGACAGCTCGATCATGGGCGTGCGGCCGAAAATGAACGCGGCCTCGATCATGTTGGAAAGTTCGCGCACATTCCCCGGCCATGAGTAGGACCGCATCGCATCCAGCGCGCTCTCCTCGATGCCGGTGATCGGCGTCGGCCGCATCAGCTTCTGATTGAAAAGATCGATGAAATGGTCCACCAGCAGCGGGATATCGTCGGCGCGCTCACGCAGCGGTGGAACGCGCAGGATGCTCGCCTGCAATCGATAGTATAGATCCTGGCGGAAGCGTTGTTCGGCCATCGCCTGCTCCGGATCACGATTGGTCGAGGCGATGACGCGGGCATCGACCGAGACTTCGGCGCTGGAGCCCACCGGACGGACCCTGCGCTCCTGGATGGCGCGCAACAGCTTGCTTTGGGTGTCGGGATTCATCTCGGTGATCTCGTCGAGGAAGAGCGTGCCGCCATCGGCCGCGCGGAACAGCCCGAGATATTCGCTGGTCGCGCCGCTGAACGCGCCACGCTTGTAGCCGAAGAGTTCGCTCTCGATGAGTTCCTTGGGCAGCGCGGCGCAGTTGAGCGGCACGAATGGCGCATTCGGATTGGGACCGCATTCGTGTACCGCGCGGGCGACCAGTTCCTTGCCCGTCCCGCTCTCGCCGACCACCAGCGCGATGGCGCGAGCGCGCCCGACCGCTTCGATGCGCCGATAGAGTTCGCGCATCGCGGGACTCTTGCCGACCAGCCCGTGAAATCGCGTGCGCTCTTCGGGCGGAAGATACTTGGCCTCCAACTCCAGCGCGTGGATGCGCGTCGTCACTGAGGCCCATTGGGAGCGCGAATACGAATCGACCAGCAGGATGATGCGGATGTGACTCAGCTTGTCGAATTTGTTGTAGACGTCGGTGGTCGGCGGCGGATCCTTGGGAAAGACGGCCTGCGCCGCTTCCTCGAACAGATGCAGCGACGCGATGATCTCCTGCAGCGGCACATGATGGTCGGTCAGTTGTTCGCCGAGCTTCAGAATCGCCCGCGCATAGCCGTCCATATCGTGGCGCAGGAGGCAATCCTGATTACGCAGCAGCGCGGGCTCGAAAATATTTCGGAATTCCAGTTCGGAGAGCGCGCGCCGATCGCCGAAGTGCAATTGATAGAGGTCGTACCAGACCGTTACCACTTCGGCGCGTCGGTCGCGCACCGCGACCAGCACGTCATGCAATTCATCGAGGTCTTCGTCCCACAAAAGATGGAAATAACGAGGAGGAGCAGATCGCATCAGATTTTTGAGCGGTTCATTCATTAAAGATGATGGATGCGCGAAACTAACGCGCAACTTTGTGTCATAGTAATGCTAATCAAACTAATTGGTCCTACCGGAATCATCGTACTCCACAAAATGCTTCATTTTCCAGCATCGAGTCCGGTTGGATGACGGAACTTTTTGCTACGTGCGCTGCTTTGGGTTATCCAGTTCGATTAAAGCCTTCAAGCCTTAGTAGTATCCATGCTGAGGAGGAGCGCAAGCCAGATTGCATCCATTGACAATTCTGGGCGGGGGACCTGCAGGTCTGGCCTTGGCATTCTATGCCAATCGCGCCGCGCTTCCATTCCAGCTTTATGAGAAGTCGGCGCAACTCGGGGGTCTGTGCCGCACCCTTAGATTCGGCGACCATTCCTATGACTGCGGCGCGCATCGCTTCCACGATCGCGACGCCGACATCACCTGCGACATCCGCGCGATGCTGGGTGACGAGCTGGCGTCCGTCGATGCGCCGAGCAAGATTTACGATCGCGGCCGCTTCATCGATTTTCCGCCGACGCCGCTCAACCTGCTGCTCTCTGGATTCAATCTTGGGGAAGCCGTACGTATCGGAATCGAGCTGATCCTATCACGTCGCCGCCCCACGCCTCCGGTCTCATTCGCGGATTTTGCCATCGCCCAATTCGGCGAAACCCTCGCGCGCCGATTGCTGCTCAACTATTCCGAAAAGCTATGGGGCCTGCCGGCTGATCAGCTCTCGCCCGATGTTGCCACTCGACGTCTGTCGGGAATGACGCTGACCTCGCTTTTCTTCGAGGTGCTGATGCCTCGCAAGAAGACCACGCACATCGATGGCAGCTTTCTGTACCCGCGCAGGGGCTACGGCCAAATCGTCGAGTCGCTGGAGGCGGAAATCCCGCGCGCGTCGATTCGCACTGGGTATGATATCGTGCGCCTCGAATGCGCTCGCGGCCTCATCCGGCGTATCCACTTCGCCGAACAGCATCATGTCGACCCTCCGTCGCGCATCGTGTCGACCTTGCCGCTCACGCTGATAGTGAAATTTCTTGGCGATGACATCGGCGCCGACCTTCGTGAGGCCGCCGCCGCACTCCGCTTCCGCCACATCCGGCTGTTCTTCATCCGCCTCGCGCAGCCGCGCGTGTCATCGAACGCGTCGATCTACATCCCCGATCCGAAGCTGTGCGTGACGCGGATATATGAGCCGAAGAATCGTTCTTCGAGGATGGCGCCGCCGGATGAAACCTCGCTGGTGGTGGAAGTGCCTTGCTTCACCGACGACGCGATCTATGCGACGACGACCGAGGATCTCGCGACGCGCGTCATCGGCGAGCTCGACAGCATCGGCATCATCAAGGGTTCCAACGTAATGGAGTGGCGTCATCATTTCCTGTCCAACGCATACCCGGTTTACTCGCTTGGCTATCAGGCGCAGGTAAAGCGAATCATAGAAAGCCTCAGCGCCATCTCGAATCTCGATCTGATGGGGCGCGGCGGCCAGTTCTTCTATAGCCATCTGCACGACCAGCTCCGGATGGGAAAGGACT
>DATGKG010000549.1:0-4549 GCA_035294805.1 Binataceae bacterium (SeqCode)
GAGCTCGACCGCATCGGATTTGCCGCCTTGCGGATTGGCGAGGCCGCCGTGGCCGCCGAATTCGCGCGAGTCGTAGACCACGTGCTCGAGGTTTTCGCGCGCGGTTTTGTACTTCGGAATCGGGGCGGGACCGTCGGGATTTCCGATCGCCAGCTCCATCAGCGCCTTGCGTTTGTCGTAGGTCAGATGCGCGCCGCCAATGTCATCGGCGTAAACGTCGGGCGGCTGCTCTTTCGGCGCACGCGAGGAAATGAAGCCGTCGAGCGCGATGATGCCCGCGACGTTTTCCGGATGCAGCGCGGTGTAGAGATACTCATTGGTCACGCCGCGGCTGAATCCCGCCAGAATGATTTTGCTGTGATGGGTATGCGCGCGGATGAACTTCACTGCCTCATCGATATCGCTCGCGAACAGTTCGTAGGTCCATCCTTTCAGCTCCACGAGATCGCTTTGCGCCTTGTCGGACGGGATGTAGTGCGTCCTGTAGTCCATCGCCCAGAAATCGACGCCGTGCGATGCGAGGTAGAGCGCGAGCGAATGCTTGACGTCGTCGGGCGCGACGATGCCGTTCATATTGGTGCCCGGCAGATACAGGACCACCATCGCGGGGTTGGAGGGCGGCTCTTTTCCGATCGCCACATGATGCAGTCCGATTTTGTCGAAGGGCGAGGTCCCGCGGACGTCCTCGAAGCGCCACTCGTACACATTGGGGGCGTCCTTGAACGAATGTGCCTCGCCGAGCGGCACGAACCCTTCGGTGGGCGTGGCTGCGCGCGCGACGCGCGGCGCGATCGCGACAAGCGTAACGAGAATCATCAGTCGGAAGTTGCAGCGGACGATCCTACGCATCACAGGTCCTCGCTTGCATTTCAGATAGCTCGATTTCGCGGCCGCCGGAATCCATCGCAAAGATTCTTCCTGTCAGGTCGGCGGTAAGATTCTTGGTGACATAGAGCACGCCGCATCGGGCGCATCGATAGTCGGTCATGCTGCACAGCTTGCTACCCCACGCCCCGGCCAGGACGAATTTACGTGCCTCGCGCACCATCGCGCGGCTTCTTATAGCACATACGAATCCGAGTTGATCGAGCGGCATAGCCATGTCAAAGATGATGACCGCTTGGAGCACCCGCCCACACGCACTGATTATCGCGCGCGAGGCTCGCTACGGAGTCGCGGACTATCTCTTACAATCGGCGTCGTACTGGTCATGTCATGCTGGAGCGCGATCGCTCGAGGATCGTGCAGAAGATGCCGCACGCTATGACGACAGGCCGCGCGCCGACCCTGGAGATTCCATCACTGTCTACGCCCCTGGCAGCAACGGCAACGTCGCGCCGATCGCGAGGATAAATGGACCGTTGACCGGACTCGGCCATCCGATGGGCATCGCGGTCGGCCCTTAAAATATCCGTCGTGGTGCGGCGGTTGATCTCGCTCATCAGCCGTGCGAAACACAGGGGACCGCCATCAATCTCGCTGGGAGTCTTCCGATGAGCAAAGTTGAATTCGCGCTGTTCTCGCCGCAAGCCGGGCAATCGACCAAGGCGCTCTTCGAGCGCGCCGCGCTATGTGAAAAGCTCGGCTACCATTCGATGTGGCTGGTCGATCATTTCTGGACGCGCGGAATGCCCGACCTCGATCATGTCGAGGCGCTCACGATGATGGCGGGGCTGGCGGCGCGCACTGAAAAAATCCGCATCGGCACGCTGGTGCTGTGCAATTCGTTTCGCAATCCGGCGCTGCTCGCGAAATCGCTGACCACCATCGATCACATTAGCAATGGCCGGCTAGAAATCGGCATGGGCGCGGGGTGGATGGACGAAGAATATCTCGCCTACGGCTACGAATTTCCGGAGACGCCGGTGCGCTTGAAGCAGCTTCAAGAAGGACTTGAGATTCTCACCGCGATGCTCGGCCCCGAGAAGAAGCCGTCATTCAAGGGCAAGTACTACTCGATCGCGGAGGCCTCGAATAATCCGAAGCCGGTGCAGAAGCCGCGTCCGCCGATCACGGTCGGAGGCAGCGGCGAAAAGGTGATGCTGAAACTGGTCGCCAAGTATGCCGATCGCTGGAACTGCCCGGCCGGCTACGAAAGCTTCGAGCGCAAGTTCAACGTGCTGAAGGATCATTGCACGAAGGTCGGACGCAACCTCAACGAGATCAACATTTCCGAGCAGCTCCTCATCTGCATCGGCAACAACGACGCCGAGGTCGAACAGAAGTGGCAGCGCGCGAAGGGGATGCGGCCGTTTTCGATCACGGGCATCAAGGGCACGCCGGCGCAGCTCGTCGAACAGTTAAAGAATCGCGTGAAGATGGGCATTACCACCTTCACGATTTTTTTCAGCGATGGCGCACCTCCCGCGACCCTGGAACTGTTCGCGAAAGAGGTGGCACCTGCATTCACTGGTGATTCCGCTCAGATAGCGAGCGAGTCGGCAAAGCGCAGCGCGTAGCGTCTTCGAGGCGGCGCGAAGCCGCAGAGGCAGAACCAACGCGGAGTCGAAGCGAACTCAAGGACAACGCGCAGTCGAGGAAAAAACTAAATCCGATTAGCTTGTCGATGGTCGGGCGATTGGTTTAGAACTAATTGAGGGCCGCGATTAGGAACACCATACTATGGACTCATCTTCAGGCGACTTGAACGAACGGCTAGCGCGGCTGGAACATCAGCAGGCCAGACTTCAACGTAGCAACCGGCGCTTGCGAATGATGACCGGCGCCATGCTGCTGTTTTCCGGCGCGATGGTCCTCATGGCGCAGACCAATCCGCAAATCGTCGATAGCCTCGACGCGCGCCAATTCGTGCTCCACGATGGCAGCGGGAAAGTGCGCGCCGCCTTGGGCACCACGGACGACGGCGCAGTCGGACTGAATCTGATTGACTCGAAAGATCATAGCCGTATCACGCTCGATGTCGCCGCCAACGGCACCCCCGGCCTCGATTTTTACGATCAGGACGGCAAGATGCGCGCGACCATCGCAATGGGACCGGAAGGCAAGGCCGGGATTGGCCTATATGGCCCCGATGGCCATCTCCGAACCAGTCTGGATGTTCCCGCAGGTAAGACTCCGGGCCTCGCGTTCTACAATCAGGAAGGGAAGCCTGCTTGGGGAGCTCCTTAGGTGAGACGCCACTTGATTTTCAGACGTTCAACTTTGGCTATCATCATTCTTGCGCTGAGCGGATGCGTCCTCGGCGGATGCTTCGATGGAGGCTATGGCGGCGGACCGGGCTGGGGCGGGTACGGCTATCCCGACTATCCGGCGTACGGATACGCTCCGTATGGCGTGCGCGGTGGCTATGCGCCCGCCTTCGATGTGCATCATGGTTGGGAGGACCATTACTCCGGCGGCCATCATGACCGCTTCTTTCATGCTCCTGAGGCGCGGTCCGGCGGAGGTCATGCGGTCGAATCACACGGTGGTGGCGGACACGGCGGTGGGCATGGTGGCGGCCATCGTTGAAGCGACGCATCAGTGCCCATGATGAGTAGCTTGCGGTCTCGGATCTAGTGCTTCATACCAGAGCACTGTGGATGCGACTCGGCTAACCGAATACCTCAGACGCAAGATGCCGCATGCCTCCGATGTGCGCGTCATCGATCTGGTGCGTATCCCCGGCGGTTCGTCGCGCGAGACCTATTCCTTCGATCTCGAATGGAACGAGAACGGGGCGCACAAGAATCGGCCAATGATCGGCCGGCGCGATCCGACCGGCGGCCTGCTCAAATCCGAGCGCTCGCGCGAATACCAAGTCGTCGACGTTATGCATCGCGCGGGGATCAAAGTTCCCGAGCCGCTTTTCCTCGAACTCGATCCAAGCGTGATGGAGCGTCCGTTCTTCATCATGCATCGAATGCCCGGACGCACTGCCGCGGGAGGTGCAGCCGCCGCGGAACCCGAGCCGCTGCGCCGCAAGCTCGCCGATCAGTTCATCGCCGAGATGACGCGTCTCCATCAACTTGAGTGGCGCAAGATCGGAATGGAATTTCTGGGCGTGCCGAAGGACCTCGCGGAGCCGGCGCTTGCGCAGACGCAGCATTGGTTCGAACTTTACAACGCCGATCGAATGAACGAGTCGTGGCCGCTCATCGACGCCGCATTCGCATGGCTTAAGGCGAATCCGGTGCTGGCAGATCGCATCGCGATCGTTCACGGCGATTTCCGCGCGGGAAATTACCTCTTCGATGACACCGGTCTCATCAGCATGCTCGACTGGGAGATGACGCATCTCGGCGACCCGCTCGAAGACCTCGCGTGGTCTTCGATGCGGCTGTGGGGTCACGAAAATCTCGCGGGCGGACTCATCGATCGCGAGGAGTACATCAAGCTGTACGAGCAGAAATCCGGTGCGGCCGTCGATCGCAAGCGGCTGCTCTTCTATGGCGTACTGGGCAACGCGAAGATGGCGGTGATCTGCCTGACCGGAATTCGCGACCTCGCCGAAGGCCGCACCGCCGATCCTACGATGGTCACGCTGCTTAGCATCGTGTTGCCGATCTTGCTCGAGGATCTCGCGGCGCAACTTAAGCTGGTGTGAGGG
>DATGKG010000550.1:0-2104 GCA_035294805.1 Binataceae bacterium (SeqCode)
ACCAGCTGGCCCTTGCGCAGTGCGGGTTTGATGCGTGCTATGGTCGCCTCGACGTCGGGCGTGTCGGGCACCATGATGAAGATGACTTCCGCTTCGGCAGCGGCGCTCGCAGGATCGCTGACCACCGTTGCGCCATCGGCGGCGAGGCGTTGCGCTTTCTCCGGACTGCGGTTGAAGACGCTGACCTTATGTCCGGCCTTGAGCAGCCGCCGCACCATCGGCGCGCCCATGATTCCCGTGCCTATCCAGGTGATTGTCATGTTAATTTTCCCTCGACTCCGCTTTGCTCCGCCTCGGGAGCGCCTGCGGCGCGGCGCTGCGCGCCCCCTTCGGGCCTCTTTCGAAAGAAGGCATAGACTTCGGCTCGTCTCCAGTATCTTTGGTTTCAGGCATCGCAAAGAGTAACGACGCGAGCGCGACGGCCGCAATCATCGCGAGGACGATGAACCCGAAGTTATAGCCGGAACGCTTCACGATAAAGCCCGTCATCAGATTGCTGACCGATGCGCCGATACTGACCCCCGTGTTGATCGCACCAAGGATGAAATTGAAGCGTCCGGTGTCGCGCGCGAGATCTGCCACCACGATCACCGAAACGACGCCGAAAATTCCTGCGCCGATGCCGTCGAGTATCTGGATCGCGACCAGCGCGTACGGATTACGCACCATCGTGTAGAGCAAGCCGCGAATCGGCAGCACGGCAAATCCGAGCGCGAGCACGCGCTTGCGTCCCCATCGCTCAGCGGAGCGCCCGGAGACGATCGCAACCGGCGTCATCACGACTTGCGCCACGATGATGCAGGCCGACATGTACAGCGCGGAATTCGCATGATGGGTCGTCGCGAGCAGCTCGCCGAGAATCGGCAGCATCGCGGCGTTGGCGAAATGAAACAGGATGACGCATGCGGCGAAGATCGCGATGCGCCGATCGGCGAAGATCTCGCGCCAGCTCGCTGTCTGCGGCGAACTATTTGAATCCTCACGGGCGGAATCCTCGCGCGCCTCACGTGCAGCGCGATGGTCGATGTCGCGCTCGCGTATCGCCATCGAGGAAGCCGCGGTCGCCGCACCCATCGCCGCCGCGAAATAGAAAATCGCGCTCTGATTAATGAGGCGGCTAAGGATTCCGGCGAGCGCCGCGCCGAACACATTGCCCGCGTGATTAAAGGCCTCGTTGCGGCCCATCCGTCGCGCGAAGCCATCGCGCTTCACCAGACCCATTGTCAGCGCGGTGATCGCGAGAGGGATAATCACCGACGAGATCCCTACCGCGACCTGCGCGGCGACAACCGTCACGAGGCCATCGAGATGAACGATCGCGATGCTCGCTGCGGCGACGCATAGCGATGCGATCGCGATCATCATGCGCTTCGGGCGCCACGCATCGACGATCGCGCCGGCCGGAGTTTGCGCGAGGACCACCGCGATGCCTTGCGCGAACATCGCGATGCCGATCCGCCCCGGATCCCAATGCCTCGTCGCGAGCAGGTAGACCGCGAGGAACGGACCGACGCCAGTTTGGGTGTCGGCCTGAAAGAAGTTCACCAGGTCGAGACAGGTGAGGCTCTGTCGTTTTGGTTCTGGCATCCTTTTGGAATCCGGCGCGAATACTGCGGCTGAATTTATAGACGAACAGAACGTCAAAAAACTCTGGTCGGAAGGCTTAAAATAATCGCGCCGGGCCGATCGCCTCAGTCAGATAGCAACATCTCGATGACTGCAAGATTTGCGACACCCAATATTGCTGGCGATCAACTCAGAGTCGCGACATGGTTTAACCTTCGAGGGCTCAAGGTGCTTCCCCTCCTCTACCGGTAACTTCATGAACCTGATACCTCCTCCTGCTCTCCCGCCACCCTTGAGCCCTCGCTCTATTGCGCGCCCTCGCCGTGCCGACTCTGGTCACCCCCCAACCAGATTTGGCAATGGATGAGGGCGCGCATCCTTTTTTAATAGTTTCTCGACTCCGCTTCGCTCCGCCTCGAAAGCGCCTGCGGCGCGGCGCTGCGCGCCCCTTCGGGTCTCGATTTAAATCTTTCTCGACTCCGCTTCGCTTTGCCGCATTTTAATTTCGATTCGGCCCTCAGACAGCCCGAATCGGCTT